>CAYGJE010000007.1:0-18966 GCA_964350215.1 uncultured Candidatus Saccharibacteria bacterium
TCGGAACAATATGGTAGCCCCAGAGAAGATTCTCCTCATTTTCAAATTACAACCACTTTTTCCAAAAATACTCCTGCTCCTGTTTTTAAAGTTGCTCTTTTACAAGCAGAGTATCGGGCAACAAACGCTGACAAAACCTATAAGGGCACTACTGTTCTTCATGTTCAGTCCTCTGGTCTTGAAACCAGAGATAACCTCCTTTTGTTGGGATATATTTTTGGCATCTATGACGAGGAGATAAGAAAACATTATCCTGACTGGAATACAGAATATATTTCAAAGGACTTGTACACAATGTAAAACATTGTGTACAAGTTTATCGACCCTAGCACACATCGTGTGTGCTAGGGTTTTTTAATTTGTTGTAATGCTTTGATCCTTTCCTCAACTGGTGGGTGGGTCAAAAAGAGTTTGTTGAATGCTGTGATTTTTTGTTTGGCTGGATCAGAGATATATAGGTTTCTTGTGTAATCATTTACTTTTCTCATTGGCGTTGGATTGCTACTTATTTTTTGAAGCGCTGATATTAGTCCTTCTGGGTACCTGGTCATTAGCGCTCCTGATGAATCAGCTAAAAATTCTCTTTTTCTTGAAACAGCAAGTTGTATTAACATGGCAACAATTGGTGATAAAATAGCAAAAGCAATAAACGCAATCATGATAATCATGGTGAGGTACCCTCCCCCTTCATTATTTTTTGATTTGCCGGAATCACTTCATCGACTGGCGCGCAACGCAATATGCGATAATCAAGTTATGGCATTCGCTAAAACCACCACTAAGCTAGCAATCAATATATCGTAATTTTTGATATGCGATAGCTCATGAGCAATCACTGCCTCTAGCTCAGATCGGTCTAATATATCTAACAGACCTCGAGTAACACAAATAGCACTGTGTTTTGGGTTTCTGCCGGTGGCAAAAGCATTGGGAGATTTATCATTGATCATGTAAATTTTGGGTATTGGCATGCCTGATGCAATACAAAGATTTTCTACGATATTGTAAATATAGGGGTTGTTTTGCTTTTCGATTTTTTGAGCACCAGACATTGATAAAATAATTTTGTCAGAAAATCAATATGCCACAAAAGAAGACCCTATTGCATAAATAATTGCAATATATACAAAAGCACTACTCTCAAAGTAGTAGGATACTAAAAAACCGAAAACAGCAAAAATTGCTATAAAAATTGACAACAATAATCATGTTTTCCAAATGTTTTTGGAAATATTGTGGTATAGTGTCATAAATTTAATTTATACAATTAGAATTTGACGCTAACGTTTTGTGCCTCTTCTTGAGTTATTTCTAGAAGTGGCTTTTTGGTATATTTGAAAATACTAGCAAAAATATTTGTTGGTATTTTTTCTATTAAGATATTGTAGTGCATGGTGATGCTATTGTAGAAACGACGTGATGATTGAATTTTGTTTTCAGTGTCTACTAGCTCGCTTTGGAGAGCCATGAAGTTTTGATTGGCTTTGAGATCAGGATAATTTTCAAATGATACCAAAATATTGCCAATACTTTTGGATATTTCACTGTTGATTTTGTCGCTTTCTTTGAAGTCGGTGGTGGAAAGTGCTTTGGATCTTAGCTCGGTAATTTTTTCTAGCACTTCTCGCTCGTGGTTCATATATCCCTTCACTGTTTCAATCAAGTTTGGGATAAGATCAAAACGACGTTTTAACTGAGTGTTGATATCGGCTTGTGCCTCTTCAACACGGTTTTTGGCTACAACCAATTGATTGTAGATGGCAATAGTAGAGATTGTTAGCACTACTATTGCAATGATCAAATACATCATATTGCTTTTTTAAAATTTTTATTAATTATTTATTTTTTAGTTTTTTGCTTTCTTGTTTGAACCACTCTGGATACATATCTTCGATTTTGTTTTGAGTGGCTAAAATGTGAAGATGTTTTTCGTGCATTTGCTCGTTTATCAATTTGGGATTGTTTTTGGAATAATAATCATATACGGCTTCAAACAATGCATCAGTGGATAAAAGTGAACAGTGAATTTTTGGTTTTGGCAGTCCGTCTAGTTTTTGAATAATGTCTGATTTTGTTATTTTTAACGCATTGACTAGGGTTTTGCCTTTTGCTAGTTCTGTGATCATGGATGATGTGGCTATGGCAGCAACACAACCAAATGTTTCAAAAGAAATATCTTTGATAAATGGCTCACCTTTTTTGTTGTGATCTATTTTTATGTATATTGCCATAACGTCACCGCAAGTGATATTTCCAGCTTTACCAACAGCGTCGGCATTTTTTATTTTGCCGTAATTTTTGGGATTTTGAAATGTTGATAACACTTTTTTGGTATACACAATTTGTTGTAAATAAAGTTGTTAATTATTTAAACACCGAAATGCTTCGGAGCTTGTCGATGGTCTCTGGCAATACTTTGATTAGGTGTTGAACATCGCTGTCATTGGTAAAACGACCAAAAGAAAGACGAACAGTGCTGTGAGCTTGTTCTGGCTTTAAGCCCATGGCCAATAAAACATGGCTTGGTTGTAAGGCCAAACTAGCACAAGCTGAAGCTGATGATGCACAAATGTTTTTGGTGTCTAATAGATATATCAGTGATTCGCCTTCGATGTGGTCAAATCTAACGCTGATAATAAATGGACTTTGAGTGTCGATGGTGCCATTGATATGACAATTTGGAATTTTTGATTGGATTGCTTTGATGATTTTGGCTTTTATCTTTTGAGCTTTTTTGAAATCAGAGTTTTGTTTTTTGACAGCCAATTCTCCTGCTTTGCAAAAACCTGCCAAAATAGGAACGTTGACTGTGCCTGATCTAAATCCAAATTCATGGCCACCGCCGTGGATGAGAGGAGTTATTTTGGTGCCTTTTTTGGCATACATCAAAGATGCTCCTTTGGGACCATAGATTTTGTGAGAACTGATAGTGAGCAAATCACATTTGATTTTGCCGATGTTGAGTTCTATTTTGCCAAAACTTTGAGAAGCATCAGTGTGAAAATAAATTGGAGCTTCGATATTTTTGGCTTGACGACGTTCTTTTTCTTTGGAAATAATTTTGCCTATTTTTTCAACTGGTTGAATAGATCCCATTTCATTGTTGACATGCATTATGGATATCAATATTGTTTCATCGGTTATCAAACTTTGAAGTTCATCTAAATCAACTACTCCGTTTTTGTCTACTGACAAATAACTTACTTGAAAACCTTTTTTCTCTAATCACTTGGCACTATTTAAAACACAAGGGTGTTCTATGGAAGAAACAATAATGTGACGTCCATGGTTTTGGTTGGCAAAAGCAATGCCTTTGATAACAAAGTTGTTGGTCTCGGTGGCACTGCCAGTAAAAATTATTTCTCCTGAGCTCACCTTCAAAAACTTGGCAAAAGAATCACGTATTTTTTCTAGATGTTCTTTTGCTTCTTGACCAAGAGAATGAAGAGACATGGTATTGGCATATGTTTTTTGGAAAAAAGGTATCATGGACTTTAAAACCAAAGGATCTATCGGGGTTGATGCCGAATAATCAAAATAAATTGGTGAAGTTGGTTTTTTATCTTTTTTGTTTGCCATGGTCTTTTTATTAACCCCTAAATCCTGTGCCAGCAGGAATTAGTCGGCTGATGATAATGTTTGCCTTGAGGTTGTCGAGATTATCTTTACGACCCTCGATGGATGCTTTAACAAGAATTTGAGATGTTTCTTGGAATGATGCAGCTGATAGAAAACTCTCAGAATTTAAAGCCACTCTAGTAATACCACGAATAATGCGGTTGGCTTTGGCTGGCTTCTTGTTTTGTTCGATAAGCAAATGATTGGCTTCGATAAACTTGCGAATAGTGGTAATTTCTCCAACGATAAAATCAGAATCGCCACTATTGGTGATAATCAATTGAGAAAACATTTTTTTGATGATTATTTCAAAGTGTTTTTCATGAATTTCTGATCCAGCAAGTTGATAAACACGGCCACATTCTTTTTTGATGTAACTTTGAGTGGCATTGATGCCTGCCAGTTTAAATAACTTTTTGAGGTTGGCAGTACCAGAAGTCAATATTTGACCAACAACAACATTTTCTTTGATGTTGACTATTATGTTTTTGTCGACTGGTATGGAGTAAGTAAATGTTTCTCCTTTTTCGAGATATTGAGATGTTTTTTCTTTGCGATTGTGCTTGCGATAAAGTGGATTTTTGGTTTTTTCGGTTATTTCAAGCACAAGCTTTGTTTCTTCGTTTTTGTTGTTGATTATTTCTTTGACAGTGCCGTTGACTTCTGAAATAAGAGCTTCATTTTTTGGATTACGACATTCCACTAAAAGTTCGATGTATGGCAAACCACTAGTGGTGATATCAGACGCACCCACAACTCCACCACTATGAAAACTTCGCAACGTGAGTTGTGTACCTGGTTCACCGATAGATTGAGCAGCAATAACACCAATGGCTTCGCCTTTTTCTATTAAGTTTCATCTTGCTAAATCAGCACCATAACATTTTTGACAAATGCCAGTGAGATTGAGACAGGTTAAAGGTGAAAATACATGAACTGATTCAACACTTTCGTCTTTTTCTATTAAAACAGCCATGTCTTTGCTGATAAGAGTGTTTTTCTTTATTGTTGTTTTGTCGCTCAAAGTGATTTCTTTGGCTAAAGTTCTACCAGCAATTCTACGGCCAAAAGATTGTGATAATTCTTCGCCGGTGTTTCTAAACACTTCCATACCTTTGTCGTCACCACAATCGCTATTGTGAACCACCATGTCTTGCCCCACGTCTACCAAACGACGGGTCAAATAACCAGCACTCGATGTACGCAAAGCAGTGTCCACCAAACCTTTTCTAGCACCTGGAGTAACGTTGAAATAATCTAAAGGTGTGTATCCTGATTTGTAGGATGAAAAGATAGCACTTTCGACTAAATCACCAATAGCATTGTAGATCAAACCCTTGATACCAAGCATTTGATTGGCCAAGCCCCAAGATCCACGTGCCTTGGAGTTGATACATAAACTAATTGGATTTTCTTTGGTAATGTTTTTTTGAACAGCAGTACTAACTTCTTTTTTGACATCTTCTCATATCAAAATCAATTTGCTTTTCTTTTCTATGTTACTCAAAAGACCTTCTTCGTATTGCTCGTTTAATGCTTTGGCTTGTTCCATACCAGCTTTAAACAATTCTTTCTTTTCTTTTGGCTCGATTAAATCTGCCAAACCTCAAGAAATACCTGACAAACCAGAATAGATAAATCCTAAATCTTTTATTTTGTCTAAAACTTTGGATGCTTCTTCAAAACCAAATCCATAAATCAAACTATTGACCACAAGACGCATCTTGTCGTCGTCGATTGGATTGTTTTGGTAAACAAAACTTTCTGGTAACACATTGTTGAAAATAATGCGACCAACAGTGGTGGTGTCTGATAATCCTCCTTTTAAGTTTTTAACAAAAATTTTGGCTTGTAAATCAATTTTGCCATTTTCAAAAGCAACAACGGCTTCATTGTTTGAATAAAATCTTGAACCTTCGCCTAATTTACCTTCAAAATCCAATGTAAGTCAATAGCATCCCAAGATAACGTCTTTGGTTGGTCTCATGGAAATTTCACCATTGGTTGGTAAAAGCAAATTTTTGGTGGAGACCATCCTGTCCTTGGCTTCTTTTTGTGCTTCGATTGAAAGTGGTAAATGAACAGACATTTGGTCACCATCAAAGTCGGCATTGAAAGGAGTACACACCAAAGGATGTAGTTTGATTGCAAGACCTTCTGTCAAAACAGGATGAAATGCCTGAATACTAAGACGATGAAGTGTTGGTGGACGATTGAGCAAAATATATTTGCCATGAATAACTTCGTCTAAAATAGCTCAAACCTCGTCTATTTTGTCATCAATTAAACGGTTGGCAGTAGCTGTGCTATAAGCAAGCTCGCGTGATAAAAGTTCTTTGATAATAAATGGTCTGAATAGTTCTAAAGCAATATTCTTTGGAAGTCCACATTCATCCATTTTTAAATTTGGACCAACCACAATAACAGATCTACCAGAATAGTCAACTCTTTTTCCAAGCAAATTTTGTCGGAAGCGTCCTTGTTTGCCTTTCAAAACATCAGCCAAAGATCGATATGGTCTTTTTTGCGCTTTTTGAATGGCCTTTGTTTTTCTCAAGTTGGCATCAAAAAGAGAGTCCACTGCTTCCTGCAACATTCTTTTTTCATTTTTGACAATGACTAATGGAGCATTGGTGTTGATCAACTTTAAAAGACGGTTGTTTCTGGTGATAATTCTTCGATATAAGTCATTTAAATCAGAAGAAGCATAACGGCCGCCCTCTAAAGGAACCATTGGTCTTAAATCAGGTGGTAATACTGGTAAAACATTTACAAAAACTCATTCTGGCCTTACGCCTGATTTGATAAAACCTTTGATTATTTTTATTCTTTTTAGATTTCTTGCCAATATAACATTGCTGGTTTTTTTGTTGGTCTCTTCGAGGGTTTCTAATACCTTGCTTAAATCAATATTTTTGAGAAATTCTAAAATTGGTTCTGAACCAGTGTTGGCTTCAAAAACATCGTTGTATCTTTTGGTGAGATAATAATATTCTTTTTCGTTTAGAATTTGTTTGACTTTCAAAAGCTTTAACTCTTGAGACACTTGCTTGTAGTCCTTGGTGATTTCTTGTTTTTCTTCG
This sequence comes from uncultured Candidatus Saccharibacteria bacterium, assembly GCA_964350215.1. Lineage (GTDB taxonomy): Bacteria > Patescibacteriota > Minisyncoccia > UBA6257 > JAKLIH01 > CAYGJE01. The sequence goes on from CAYGJE010000007.1 coordinate 6,702, forward strand.
GTATCGTTGGTATTTTTGAGTTTGGCTTTGTAGGCCATATTGGACTGCTCTTCTAACAATGCCTTTTTTTCTTCATCTACTTTGGTGATTACAAAAGCATTGTAGTAGATAACTTGCTCAAGCCCTGAGCTTGGCATGTCAAGCAACATTTCGATTATGTATGGTGGAGTTTTAAGATATCAAATGTGGCAAACTGGTACGCACAAATTGATATGTCCCATTCAAGTACGACGAACGTCTGATCTGGTGATAGTAACTCCGCATCGATCACATTTGATATCTTTGTAGCGAATACCACGATATTTGCCACAAGCACATTTGTAATCTTTGATTGGACCAAAAATTGATTCACAAAAAAGCCCTCCTTTTTCAGGCTTTTGTGTGCGATAGTTGATTGTTTCTGGCTCTAAGACCTCTCCGCTTGATCAGTTCAAAATATTTTCTGGAGAAGCTAGTTTGATTTGAATAAAATCAATATCTTCAGAAATATTTTGATGATCTAGATTGACTTCTGCCATAATTGTGAAATTTAATTTTTGTTAAATTGTAGCGTTTTGATCTTCAAGTGCCACTTCTTTTTTGGTTCCTTTGGCTTCGATGTTAAGACATAAAGCTTTGAGCTCGTTGATAATAACATTGAAAGCTGCTGGGATTGTTGGGTTCTTGATATCTTCGCCTCGTATTATGGAGCTATAAGCATCTCTACGGCTTACGATGTCGTCGGACTTGATGGTAAGCATTTCTTGGAGTGCTTTGGCGGCACCATATGCCTCTAAAGCTCAGACCTCCATTTCTCCAAATCTTTGGCCTCCAAAATGAGCTCTTCCCTTTAATGGTTGTTGAGTAACTAAAGCGTAAGGTCCAACTGAACGAGCGTGAATTTTGTCTTTGACCATGTGGTTTAATTTCATAACATAGAGTTTTCCAACCACAACTTTTTGGGCAAATGATTCTCCAGAGCGGCCATCGTATAAAGTGAATTTGCCGTCAGCTGGTAATCCGGCCTTTTTGAATTCTTCGAATATTTCTACATCATCGGCACTATCAAATGAATGTACCACTGCTTGATAATTTAATTTTTCGGCAGCTAATCCCAAACAGGCCTCAAAAATTTGACCCAAGTTCATACGGTTTGGAACTGATAATGCGTTGATGATAATATCAACTGGTGTGCCGTCTTCCAAGAAAGGCATATCTTCTCGTGGAGCAATAAAACTAATAATACCTTTGTTGCCATGTCTTCCGGCTAATTTGTCACCCACCATGATTTTTCTAAGTTCAGCTACTTCAATAAAAACTTTTTTGATGACACCAACTCCTAGTTGATCTCCTTTTTTGCGTGATAATATTCTGTTGCGAATAATTCTACCTTCACGTCCATGTGGCAAAGTAAGTGAAGTGTTTTTGACATCTTTGGCTTCTTCTCCAAAAATTGCTTGCATCAATCTTTCTTCTGGAGTAAGCTCAACTTCTCCTTTTGGAGAAACTTTGCCTACTAAGATATCGCCACTTTTGACTTCAGCGCCAATACGAATAATACCTTCTTCGTCTAAATCTTTTAATAGTTTCTCAGAAACATTTGGGATGTCACTGGTGGTTTGTTCTGAACCAAGTTTTGTTTCACGTTGTTCACATTCAAATTCTTCGATGTATATGGAAGTAAAAATATCTTTTTGTAGAAGTTTTTCTGATATAACAAGAGCATCTTCAAAAGTGTAGCCATATCATGGCATGTAAGCAACAGTAAGATTGCATCCCAAAGAAAGTTGCCCATTGAGAGAGGATGTGTTGTCACACAATGCGTCTCCTTTTTTAACTTTTTGACCTTTTGTTACTATTGGTGTTTGTTTGAGATAGGTGTTTTGATTGGTTCTTGAAAAAGAATACATGTTGTGTTCTTCCTTTTTGCCATCTTTATACTCAACTACGATTTTGGAATTATCAACTTCTGTGACCACACCATCGTTTTTGGCCAAAATCAATTGTCCAGAATCTTTGGCTACTTGCTCTTCAAGACCAGTGGACACCAAAGGCATGTCTCTTTTAATACAAGGGACTGCCTGACGTTGCATGATAGAACCCATTAAGGAACGGTGTGTTTCATCTCTTTCGATAAATGGAATAAGGGCGCTAGCTGGAGATAAAATTTGGAAAGTGTTGACATCAACATATTCTACTTCTTCTGGCGAAACAACAATGGTGTTGCCATTGTATCTGACATCTACCATGTCGTCGGTAATTTTACCATTGGCATCATAGTTGACACAAGCATGAGTAATTTTTTTGCTCTCTTCTTCTAGTGCATTTAATCATACCACTTCGCTAGTGATTTTATTTTTAACAACTTTAAAATATGGAGTTAATATAAAACCCAAGTCGTTTACTCTTGAAAAACAACTTAATTCGTTGACAAGTCCAACGTTTTGACCTTCTGGGGTGTTGATAGGACAAATTCTGCCGTAATGGCTAAGATTGATGTCTCTAATTTCAACTCCACTTTTGGCTTTTAGTTTGATACCTCCTGGACCAGTACAGGTCAAGCGTCGTTTGTGTTCAAGCTCAGAGAGTATGTTTGTTTGTTCCATGTATTGAGACAATGGAGATGTATTAAGAAATTCTTGGTTGATAGCAGTGGTGACTATTCTAGGATTGATAAGTTGTGCTGGAGTTAATGTGTTTGGATCTAAACTAGTCATACGATCTTGGATAATTCTTCTAAGACGAGTAAGTGCTATGTAGAATTTGTTTTGTAGTAATTCTCCGGTGGAACGAATACGACGATTACCCAAGTGGTCAATGTTGTCGCCAACTGCAGATGGATTGTTATTCATTTTGATCATTTCTCGAAAAATATCGATAATATCATCTTTGAGTAAAACACGATATTCTTTTTCATCACAAGGATAGTCGCGGTTTAATTTTTGGTTCATTTTAAAACGTCCAACTTTGTCTAAGTCGTATCTTTCAAATCTACCAAATAAATTGGTAAAATATGTTATGGCATTGTCTATGGCTACTGGCTCGCCTGGCCTCATCTTGCGATAAATCTCTAATAGGGCCTCGTTTTGATCAGCTGTGTAATCTTTTTTGAGGGTTTCTTCGATATAGCTGGTGTTGCCATTGTCAATATCATAAAATATCTTTTTGATTTCAGTGTTGCTCTCAATACCAAATGCTTTTAATATGATGGTAGCTGGAACTTTTTTCTTGCGATCGATTTTAGCAGAAATAACACCATCATTTTCGGTGGTGAATTCTAATCAAGCGCCTCTTTGAGGAGTAATTGATGCTTTGGTGGCATTGTCGCCAGCACTATTTTTTAATACTGTAAAAATAACTCCTGGTGATTTGATGAGTTGTGAAACAATAACTCTTTCGTTGCCGTTGACAATAAAAGTGCCACTGTCGGTTAATATTGGAATATCTCCAAAATAAACTTCTTGGTCTTTCTTTTCTTTGGTGCGATGATTTATTAATCGCAATGTTACTCTAAGAGCAGCGTTAAAATTTAAATCTTTTTCTCGTGCCACATCTGGGCAAACTTTTGGCTCTTCCAAATAATAATCTACAAACTCTAGCGATAATTCTTTTTCACTGTAATCTTTGATTGGAAAAACATCATAAAAAGCTTCCTTGATGCCTTTTTTAATAAAATTGTCATAACTTTGTCTTTGGAACTCAAGAAGTGATTCTGGCTTAAGCGATATGTTGTGCTTAGAGAAAGCTTGCTTTTTGAGTGTTTTGGCTTGTTGTAGGTCCATAAAAAATCTTTTAATTTTATTAATTTTTGGCAAAACTTACTAAGATAAAGCTATAAAAATAGCATGGTCAATTTGGTTTTATATCAACAAAAAACTGCCTTTTTTACAAAAGGAGCACTGGGTAATTATATTGATTTTATATTACCTTGTTTAATAATTTTTTCACGTTTAAAAATTTTTTACGATACGACAAACTTGAGACACTATCGAAGCTATTCTTTCACTTGTTTGGCTTCTTGGCTCATTTTTGTCATATACGATATGTATATCTTTGATGTCTTTTGCTGTCACATCATTGTTGTATATTATATCATATTTAATAAAATTGTCAATAGCTGACAATATGCCAGCACTTAAAATAGGTAGTTTTTTGGTGCTTATTTTGTTTTTTTGTTTGAATTTTATGGATAAAAACATGTTTTTGTTGTTTTGGCGTTATCTCTTGCCGAGGTTAAATTTGATTATAAAATAATGGTTTTGACCGTCAGTTTTCATGGTTTCTATTGGAACACTAATATTGGAGAATTTGTTGGTACCTTCTAGGTCTGTTTTAAGATTACCAATGGCATTTTGAGACGTGCTAATACCTTCCAAGGTAACATTGCCGGTCTCGTTGCTGATAGATACACCTAAAACGTCAATCTTGTTCTTTTTGGCTAGATCTAAGCAAAATTTTAACTGTTGATCTCAATCGGTCATTTTGTTGACAATAGCAGATATGCTAGAAACACTTTTGTTGAATGTTTCAGCATTAGCTTCCAAAAGCTTTATTTTGTCTTTTAAAATATTTTGATTGGGATTTACCAAGCTATTTTTTTGAATTAAGCGTGCCTCTTCTTCGGCAAAAAACAAAGTGCTGACTCCAAAATATATCATAAACAAAGACAACATCACTGTTATTGATATTTTGCTTCACATAGACGTGAACTTGATAATCTGGTTGTTTTTGTAGTCATCTTCTGTTCCTACTTCCATTAAACTCACGATTGAATCCTCACTTCTTGGTATAGTGCCTCTTAGCGCTGTGCCAATAACACTATATCATTCTTCAGATATTTTAACTAGCTTAGTGTTTTGTAATGCCAATGATTCTAAGTTAAAGCTAGAAGACACCAGATTAATCAATTCTTGTTTTATGCCAGGAATAATTGAAAACAAAAAGAATTTTTTCAAAACTTGATTTTGTCTTGATTGACAAAAATTGGAAACTTGACTAACTTTTTTGGTTAAAAACACTTGAAAATCTTTGGCACTCAAATTGCTGTTTAAATCATATCTAGCGACTTCGTTTAAGCTATCAAAATCATAAAAAGCCAATCGGTTGTCTTTGGACACAACTAAATCGACACCATCTCTGTCAATATTTATCAAAAGATATTGAGAATGTTCCACGCTAAATTTTTCTATAAATCGAAGAAGTCCTAGTGCTGGTTTTTCGACTGCCAAAACTTTGAAGCCGGCTTTAGTGGCACAGCGAACATATTTGTTGATGCCATTCTTATCGCCAACGGCAGCAAAAATTGTGTAGCTATTTTGGAAATCACTACTATCTATAACTTCTCAATCGACATAAGCATCGTCTATCGGTATCGGGGATCTTAGTCGCAGGTTTAGACGAACGGCTTCTTCCATACTTTCTTTTTTGGATAACTTGGGCACATTTAGTATACTGGTAAAAAAGTTTTGCGCTGGCAATGAAAGTATAATATAAGGAGTGGCCTTTTTTTGTTTATTGATTTCTTTTCTAAAATCAATCAGTGTCTTAATAAGTGCTTCTTCGCTTTGAACCATGCCGTTGTTTATTACTCCCATTGGCATTGGTACTATCGCTGATCATTTGGTGGTTAGTGACCCATCGTTTGAAAAACAAAAACCTTTAACAACTTTGTTGTTAATTTCTATAGCCCCAACTTCTTCTTCGGGTGCTAATAGTTTTTTTATTTTGTTGAGATTGATTTTGATTTTTTCTTTCATAAAAAAATTTTATTGAATTATTTTGGTGACCATTAACGCCTCATCTGTGTCTTTGAGGTTTGGCCAATTCATGTTTTTACATCTAATGGTGGAATAGTTGGTGATGCTTTCTTCTGCTCGCACTCTGTCTTGATTGTTTCATGATGCAACGCAGCACTCCTTGGTGGTAAAAAAATTGTTGCTTTGAATGTTGGTGGAAATTTTGTCTCCTCAGAAAGCTCTTTCATCTGGAGGCAAACCAAGGGAGTTGCAACCTTCTTCAATAAGAGACGGATCATTTAATATGGTGTTGGTGGTGATAGCGTTTTGCATGTTTTCGTAGGAATCAAAAAAAGCTCTTTGAGTGTTATAAGCGCCTGTTGCTCTCATTAATCAAGTATACTGTATTAAACTAATTCCGTCAATAGCATTGTCAATTTTTTCTTTTTTTATACCGTTTTCTAAATTTTCTCACCTTCATACATTGTATGTAAAAATGGATGTTACCACCAAGACACTCAAAAACCCCAATAGCAAAACTATTGTTATGGAAGCAATCCCCTTTTTGTTTTTGGAATTTTTGATAGTCATGTTTTTATTTTACAGTAAATGCGTTTTTCTTTATGGATGCATTGCCATAGATGTCAATTACTCACAAGTCATATGTTCCCAAGCGAGCATTTTTGAGATCAATTGTGCCGTTGGTGATTAGGTCTTGGGACACAAAAGTAAAGTTATCTTTGGAATATATTGGCATTGATCCTGCTTGGACCAATTTAATTAATGGCTTGTCGTGAAAATATGTGCCAGTGATACTGGTGATACTAACCTCAGTGCCGGCACTGCCACTGCTTGGTATTATGCTGCCTAATGTGGATGCTCGATAAGTGTTGTATGATTGAGTTTGAGAAATTGGATAGGCCTTGCCTTCAAATAGAGCGTGATAATCAAAAGTTATGGATCCTTTGCGAGTTCTACTGTCCATTACTTTGTAGTTTGATGTGCTGCAAATATTTTGCAAAGATGACCCACCGGTATTGCAATTAAAACTAATCCAACCTACATTACTATTTCAAGCATAGCCATCTCAGTCACCAGTGCTTGGATTGACAGTGACTTTGTAATTTGACGTGGCACAATTATTCGTTCCACTTTCTCCACCAGTGTTACAATTAAAACTAGTTCAGCCAATAGTATCGCTTCAAGCATAGCCCTCTAGTTCGTTGGTGGTAGTGTTTAGTGATACTTTGTAATCTGACTTGCCGCAAGAATTGGTGTCTTGACAGTTGAAAGATAGTTTGTCACCTCCACTCAAAACAAATGCCTGACCACTAATGGCGCCGTTTGTTGGGTTGAGCTGAACACCATCAAAGCTTATTCACCCAACATTATCACTTCAAGCAAATTGGTAGTAATTGTCGATTGCAAAAGTTGATGAATCAACAGGAGAAATAGCGCTAGTTTGCATGCTTGAAATACCTCATTGACAAAGACCACCAGAGCAAGTACCGTCACATACTTGAGTGTCGTCGGACTTAAAATAACAACATTCGCTGTCTGATGAACATTGCTTTATACCGGGAGCAAGTGGAATAAAATTGACTGTTTGTGGGTTGTAGATATCATATCAATATCAAATTTTTTGACCTAGCTCTATTTTGTCTACATCTCTTTTGTCTTTAAAATTTTCTCGAACATTGACACAAATACAGTTCTCTGATGTTGTGGGATCTTCAACAAATGTTTTATGGCACATGGCGCAACCGCCAACATCATTACATTCCTCTTCGGTGCACGAGCAAACCCAGCATGGAGAATTTTCATCATCGATATCACATTCATCTTGAAACCATTGGAAACCACAATATTGCCAATTGTCACCGGGCAACACACGAACTGGAGGGTCTTCAGGAAAAGGAATAGTTGGTTTTTGAGGAACTATTGCCATTTTAGGAAAATCCAAATCAAATTCTATAGGAGCATATTTGTACACAAAATTGGCTTCGTTTTGTTTTTTGCCAATATTACTAAAATTGATAACATCATTGAATATATTGAACAAAACAAAAGACAAAAGGCCAAAAATGCCTATATAGATGCTTAGCTCGACCACAGAAAATCCTTTTCTTTTTTTGTGTGATAAAATCATGATTGCAAATTAAATTTTTGTTAATTATTTGACTATTGTGTATGGATATTGACCAAAATTAATTTTGATGTTCGACACATTTAAATTGTTGGCTGCATCGGACACAATTTTTATTCTAAAAAATTGGCAATTGTGAGTCGATTGATTGTCTGTTTCTCAGCAAGTGGATATTGATGTTGGAGTACCTATGGTGGCAGTGTAGTAATCACTGCTCGAGCATCTACTTGGGTTGCTCAGGGATGGGCCAAGATACTCTCACTCACTTTCAGCAACTTCATTGCCATCTTCGTCGGTTATGCTATCTAAACATGCTATCTGAAACTTAAATGGCATGCCTGTACCACTAGCCACAAGCGACATGGCGCCCATTTTTTTGGGGAAATTAAGCGTGGAAGAAATAAAATATCCTGATAAAAGTTGATTTGTTTTTTCAAAATATCCTGGTTGTTCACAAATTTCACATATTGTTGCTTGGTTGCTAGTGCAATCTGTGCATCCATCTGAATAGTGGAAGCTAATGTTGTTTGCTTCACAAACTTCAGCGCCAGTGATATATCTGCCACATTGATGAGTATATTCTAAGTTAGCGCAAGGAGAATTATATTTGACCACTCCTCCGCTCGAATATCCTTCTTGTCCAAAAGCAAATTTGCCACATGTTGATCCATAGCTACTAGCCAAACCACCCCCTCATAAGTTTGGTCCCATTTCTTGTACATAAAATGAATTGACCAGTGGAATAATTTGTTCGTTTTTGTATTCTTGGTAACCAATACCAGCACCATATTTGACAATGTGAATGCTTTTTGCCAACATTGGCTCAAAATAACTTGATGCTAATGCTTTAGTGCACTCATTACCTGATGTTGGGTTGCAATTTAAGCATTCTGAGCCAATTACTCCGCCTGGTGTGGCATTACAAACTGGTTTGTAGTAGTGGTAATAAGTAAATGCGCCATTGTAAGGATTGTTGATTTCATACTCACTAAGAGCACGATTATATATTTTGAGCTCATCGATATAGCCATCGAAATATTCTGTACTAGATCCAGAATATCCTAGATTAATGGTTTGATGATTGGTGTCGTTGTCAATGGATCCTGGCTGTGATCATGTTTCTTTAAGGACACCGTCGATATAGATTTTCATGAGTGTGCCATCAAAAGTGGCGTCTATTTGGTATCATTTGTTGCTATCAAGATTGGCAACATAAGTTTTGCTGTAGACAGTGCCGTCGATTTTTAAATCAAATTGAATATCGTTGCCGTTTAGCCCAAGTCCATATATACCACTGGATCCTTTTGTGAATAAACCTTGGTATCCTTCGCTAAAACTATTTGCTTTTATTTGAGTACTAATAGTGATATTATTTATATTGTGAAGCTGAGTGTAGACATTTGAAGTGTCTTCTATTTTGCCTTTTGATGCAAGATCTGGGTCTAAAACTATGCAAGATCCACTTTTGCAGTTTAGATTGTTGTTTTCAGCAGTTGCCTTTTCTACATACATAGGGATATTATCGGGCATGCTAAAAGTTTTGAACCTAGGGCTGGTTCCAGTATCACTTACGCCACTATATGTGGCAACATTTAAAGCGTCATCAAAATGTCAATGAGCCACTAGTCCAAGTTGTTCTTTAAAAGCATTGTATCTATTTTCTACTTCTTTGTAGGTTAATGCTTTTTCGTATAACTTGATTTCGTCTAGATAGCCATCAAATCCTTTGAGATTATCGCTTAGAAGATAGCCAAATTTTAAATCGCCATATTGTAAAATTGACCCACTGACATTTTCTGACGTTTTTGAGAGCACGCCATCAATATAAAGATTAATATTTTGTCTATCGTAGGTTGCCACCAAATGATGCCAGTTGTTGCTAGTTATGGCGCTATCAGATGTAAGCGTGGTTGTTTGGCTGCCTATAGAAAAACTTATTTTGGGCTTGCTATCGACTACTCCAAAAAAATTATTTTCTCCTCTAGATATAAAAACTTGTTCGTCGCTAACATCAGTGGCGTTAACCCAGAGTTCTCAAGTGCCGCTGCCACCATGATTGGCTTCTGGAAATGTTACGGTGCTGGCGGTGGTGTTGTTGGTGTTGGTAAATTTTAAACAATTGTTTGACACGCATCGCCCTTTGGAACGATCAATAATTTCAACATTTTGGCAACTTGTGCCAAGGCAAGATATTGTGCCTTTGGTGCTTATGGATGTGCCTTTATCGTCGTCTTTTAGAATATAGGTGGAATCATTTGGGATGGCGTCGAGCGATCAGTAGTTGACATTGGTTCCTTCATCAAAAAAGAATTTCTTTTGCTGATTGATAAAAAAATCACTGCCTTCATTGCCAAAGTATTTAATAAAATCATAAGTCAGGTGGCTACCTTGAGTTGGAAAATAATCTAGGGTTGAAAATCCGCTTACCATTTTGTTGGATGCGAGAAAAAAAGCAATATTTCGATCATTGGCTTCTTTTCGCAAGCGGCCTATTTGGACAGCAAAGTTTTTCTGTTGATAGTCGGCAAATTTGCCAGTGATAAATGCCAAATTGACAATAAATGTTGTTAGAAAAAAAACAATCAATGCGATGCTTATTATAAGCTCTATGAGTGCTTGTGCTTTTTTAAAAACAAAAAATTTTGTCATAATAAAATAATTTAAAACATTGGCGTTTTGATATAGTGTAGTTTATTTTTTGATAAAAAACAAGTCCTAATTACATGTACAAGTTGAATTGCCGTTATCGGTAAAATCAAAACAGTATTCCACTATTTCTTCTTCGTATTCATAGTCGCAAGGATTTGGATAAATAGTTCCGTTAATACATGTTTCTACAAAAATACAATTTTCAGCTTGATCTTGGTCTTTTTTAACATATATTTCTGGCTTACAAGAATACAACGATTCGCTAGTATTGATAAAAACCCTTTTTTCATAGTTGCCGAGTCGCGATTTCACAAATATTTCAAAAAGTTCAGCGCAAATCATGCTGCCATTGGCGTCGCATAAAAACTCTAGCCCACCAAGTGAGTCAGGAGCAGTCGGTAGCTTGTAGTCCATGTTGGCACAAAATCTAATATTGAGCGTTTCGCCGACGTCCAAGCTCGAAAAATACACGTTGTTTGGCAAATGAAATACTTCCAAAATATTATCAGGGGTTTTTTTAAATGAATAATAAGACGATTTGTTGTCACTATCTCTTTTAAAACCAATACCATAATAGACCTGTTGTTCATCGGTCACACCTTGAATACCATAGAGTTTATTTTGGTTTTGAACTTTTTTAAAAAACTGGACTATATCGGCGCTGGTGCTATCAACCGACAATCTAGACGAAGTGTCGATTAGAAAATCCATACTAAAAAAACCAATTATGGCCAATATTCCTATGACAATAGACATTTCTATAATGGTAAAACATTTCTTTATTTTTTTGTTTTTAAAAAAATTCATATTTTGTGTGTTATGTGTTAATTAATTTTTAAAAATTGCCCAACATTTGATACATTGGTAAAATAACTGATACTGCAATAACACCAATTACTCCTCCCATGATAATCAACATGACTGGCTCAATAAGTGCCACCAGTGCCTTCAAACTATTTTCAATTTCTTTTTCATAGAAGACCGACAAGGTGTATAAAATTTCATCAATATGCCCTGCTTTTTCACCAATAGCCAAAAGATTACTCAAATATTTTGGGAAGCTAGTTTCTTGTCTAAAGGCCTCTCCAATAGTGAGACCTTGAGTAAGATATACTGCCACATTGTAGAGTGATTTCCTATATACCTCCTCCCCCACGGCTTCGCTGCAAACCTTCAGTGATTCCACCAGTGGCATACCTGCTTTGATCAAGCTTGATAATGTGGATGTTAGGCGTTGCAATGCCATTTTTTGGACAAAGTTGCGAATTGGACCAACAATACGTATCATTCTAGCAAATTGTTTTTTACCAGTGTTATTTTTGAAAAAATATAGAAACAATAAAAATGGCACCAAAAACAAAATAAAACTAACTAGTAGCATGTTGTCGTTGAAAAAATTGCTCATATTAAACAAAACTTTTGTGAAAGTTGGTAGTTTGATGCCAGCTTGCATAAATGAGCTGCCCATTTTGGGAAACAAAAATGTCATTAAGAAAAAAAGTAACACCACTGTCATGACAAGCAAAATAACTGGATAAGTAAGTGAAGATACCACCTTGCCACGCAAATCCTTTTCTTTTTCCAAGCTTACAGATATTTTTTCTAGTGTTTCTTGGAGTGTTCCTGATTTTTCACCGGCCTTGATAAGATTGATGGTGACATAGGAAAATATTCTTTTGTTCTGTTCAAAAGTAACATAAAAAGGACTGCCTTTTTCAAGGTTTGTTTTGGCTTCAAGCAAAAATGTTTTGATGGC
>CAYGJE010000008.1:0-16231 GCA_964350215.1 uncultured Candidatus Saccharibacteria bacterium
ATGCAAAAACAGGATGCAATGACCCCTAAACCTTTAGAAAGCTTTCTAAAGGACGGGTTTGCGACTAATACTCTAAACAAAATTCGAATGCAGAAGGCAATGGTCTAGCACATTAAGGTTAGGATTGTTAGAATATTCGTTTAGGATATTGGGTTATTAGGTTATTAGAATATTCGTTTAGGATATTGGGTTATTAGGTTATTAGAGCATTCGTTTAGGATATTGGGTTATTAGGTTATTAGAGCATTGTCTTTTTATTTTACCATATTTTTGGTAAAAAGCAATGAAGCTATTCAAAATGGTCTATTTTGTTGCCATTGTAAAAATCAGAAAAAGTCATTTTGTGTTTCCCTTCTTGGTGAACTTCCAAAATTTCTATAAAATTGTCGAAGGTTTTAACAAAAAATCTTTTTTGATGTTCTACGATTGATCCGGTTGGTTTGGTGTTGTGCTTTGAATAAATTTCATTGTAAAGAACGTTGTTGATGATTGGTTTGGCTTGGATTATTTTTAAAGTTATTGGCTTCCCTTTTTTGATAAAGGTTGTAAAAACTCCTGGTTCAGAGTTTAGTGCTCGAATAAAGTTGTAGACCTTGGTGGAGTAGTTTGATCAGTCAATTTTGCAATTTTCAAAAACAAATTTATTGCTATAACTGGCCAAGCTTTCTTCTTGGGGCTTTATGGTTATTTCTCCATTGAGATATTTGGGCACAAGATTGATTATTAGCTTGCTGCCTAGTTTGGCAAGTTTGTCAGACAATGATAAATAATCGTCATCGATGTTCAAAGTTAAAGACATTTGACCTATTATTGGACCATGATCCATTTTATCGTCCAAAATAAAAATAGTGGCGCCTGTTTCTTGATCGTTATTTAAAATGGAAGATTGTATTGGTGATGGTCCACGATATTTTGGCAATAAAGATGGGTGTACATTTATTAGTCCTTTTGAAAATATTTTTAAAACGTTTGGCGGTATGATTTTGCCAAAAGATGCAATTATACCAACATATTCTTTTATTGTTTTGCTTTCGTTTAAAAATACATCGTTTGAAATGTTATCGGCGTAAATTATTTTTATTTTGTGTTGCTTGGCAATATTTTCAACAGGGTTTGGTTGAAGAATCTTTTTTCTGCCAAATTCTTTAGGCGAAAAAGTAACAACAGCTTTTGGCATTAGGCCATTGTTGATAAGATCGTTGAGTATGAACGCTGAAAAAGAGGTATTGCCTCAAAAACTATAATCCATTTTCGATTTGTTTATTTTGTTGATGAATATTGTAGGCCTTGTCGATGAACAAAATGCCTTCAAGGTGGTCTAGTTCGTGTTGAACTACTCTTGCTAATATGCCTTTAAATTTGTAGCGAACTTTTTTACCGTCAATGTTTTTACCTTCCACGATTATTTGTTCTGGACGTTTGACCATACCAAATGTGTTTAATACACTCAAGCACGCCTCTTCCATTTCACATTCTTTTTTGGAGACCTTCAAAATGGATGGATTTATTAGAGCGTATTGTTTTTTGTGATCGAGGTCAGAAAACACAATTATTTGAAAAGGAAAACCAACTTGATTGGCTGACAGACCTACTCCTTTTTCCTGTATCATATGCGTCAACATATCCTTGATAAATGTTTTTATTTCGGCAGTGATTTTTTCAACAGGAGCGGTTTTACTGCGGAGTATTTTGTTGTTTGTGTCGGTAATTATTTTCATTTTTATATGGTTATTGGGTATGATTTGAATAATGTTATTGTGTTTTGTGGGTCCTTTCAATCGTCATCGTCGATGCGTGCTTCTTTGGATAGCATGGACATTACTATGGCTGGATCATAAACTTTGTCTCAAATTTTTGGAAGAAAGCAAAAAGAATTTTCTTTGTTTTCGTTGATGATTATACCTGGACGATCAATAATGAGTTTGTCAAAAAACCTTTCAGTGTCAAATTGATTGACTTTTTCATGGCTGTCGACGATTCATATTTTTAAATGCAATTCTTGATTTTGCAAACGTGTTATATTTTGATCAGACATATTTTGCAAAACATTGAAAAGTACAAAAGAAATGTTTTCAAGTAAATTGGTGTCGCTGTATAGATTGCCTAATGACGAAATTGTTTCTTTGTCGGTGCCTATTTCCACAAAAACACCTTTTTGACTTTGAAAAAGTCGATTTTCAAAAAAATCACCATCAATGATTAACATTTCTTTGGATTGATAGTATAAATCCAAAGCACGCTTTGCTATCGATCGGAGTTGCTGCTCACTATATTGGTCGATCATATTTTGTTTTTAAAAAGTTTTTAAACAAAAATTATCAAAAAGAAGTTTTTTGTTGAGATTGTAGTTTTCTATGTAATAAAGAAGTCGAATGGTATGTTTTAAAAGTTTTTGTTGTTGCTTTATGGTGAGTCCAGTGTTATTTTCTTTTACAATACTTTGGTTTAGGTTGATTTCGATATGTTCTAGCCAATCATTGACTAATATCTTTAGATGCTTGTTGGCTATTTTGGTTGCGCTGGATATTTTTTCGCTGCTTTCTTCTTCGTCTTTTGTTTCGTCGTTTTCTTTTTCTTGCTTATCTTTTTGCTCTATTTGTTTGATGATTTCATCTAGAACTAGAGTTTGTTCAAAAAAAGTTTTTTGAAAAAGTTTTTTGAAAAACATTTCGTTGGTTTTCTTTTCTTTTAAAGCGTTTGCGTCTTGTATAAAACTGACTGCTTTTTCTGTTTGGTTGAGAGAAATTGTTGATAGTTCAGATGCCTTTTCTTTAGTTATTTTGAAATTTTCTGTGAGAAAGTTTATCAGATTTTCTGATTTTGGCTTTAGGAAATGAATCGGCAACATGCGTGACTGGATGGTTTGGAGTAGTTTTTGTGGGGTGGATGTGACCAAAATAATAATAAAATGGGGCTTTGGTTCTTCTAGCGACTTGAGTAATGCTGATTGTGTTTCGTAGTTTAACTTTTCTGCCTCATTGATAATTAAAATTCTTTTTTGTGAAAAAAGTGGCTTAAACATCAAAAAATTATTGACGTCAATCAAGCTTTGTTTTTTGATGGTATTTTCATTGGTGTCAATTGTCATTAGATCAGGGTGTCAGTTGTTTTTGAAATAGTTGCAGCTGTCGCAATTATTGCACCCTCCTCAAGAGTTGTTTTTGCAAAGAATGCTTTTGGCAAAATACTTGGCAGTGTTGAATTTGCCAATTTGTGGTTGGCCTCAAAAAAGCATGCTTTGGGAAAAATTTTCAGGATTGTCTACTTTGGATTTTAAAAATTTTTCAATTTGTTTGCTTATTAGTATTGGCATTTTTGTTGATATTATTTGTAACTCATTAAGCTTCGTTTGTAAGCGTCAAGATTATCCAAAATTACACCAGTGCCTTTGGCCACGCAAAATAGAGCATCTTCAGCCACATATACTGGCACTCCAGTGGCTCTGGTTATTAAGGCGTCTAGATTTTTTAACATACCACTTCCGCCAGTTAAAAACATTCCTCGTTGCATAATGTCGGCAACTAGTTCTGGGGGGGTCTCGGACAAAACATTTTTGATGGCTTGAATAATTTCTTTGAGCACATTGGTTAGTGCTTCGGCCACTTCATTGGAATTTATTTTTAGATTTTTTGGGAGACCTTCGGATAAGTCACCACCAGTGACTTCGATTTCTTCTTTTTCTTTTAAGGTGATAGCACTGCCAATATTTATTTTTATGTTTTCAGCAGTTCTTTCGCCAATAGCAATATTATATTTTTTCCTGATGTAGTCGATAATGGCAGTGTCCATTTTGTTACCAGCTACTCTTATGGATGATCATGTTACAATGCCTCCTAGAGAAATAACGGCAATTTCAGCAGTTCCTCCACCGATATTGACTATCATGTTGCCAGATGGTTCGTTGATTGGAATATTGGCTCCCAAAGCAGCTAATATTGGTTCTTTGACCACAAAAACATCTTTGGCGCCAGCTTCTCTGGCAGCATCCAAAATAGCGCGTCTTTCAGTGGAAGTGACTCCGCAAGGAGCTGATATTATTATATCTGGCTTGGCAAAGCGCATGTTGCCCAAAGCTTTATTGATAAAGTAACTTAATAGTGCTTTAGTTATTTTGTAATCAGCAATAACGCCATCTTTTAATGGGCGGTATGTTTTAATCAATTCAGGGGTTCTGCCTACCATGGCTTTGGCTTCGCTGCCAATGGCTAATACCTGATTGTTGTCTTGTGAAACAGCCACAACAGTTGGTTCATTAGAAACAATGCCTTTGTTTGGTATAAAAACAACAGTGTTGGCGGTGCCTAGGTCAATTCCTAATTTTTTGATAAACATGGACAAAATTTATTATATGTTAATTTGACGGCTTAAGACCGCTTTATAGTGTATTTTACTGTAAAAAACCCTAAATGTCAACTCTCTTTATTTCGGCACATAATTTTTGAAGACGTAGATCAATTTTCTCATAGCCCCTATCAACTTGATAGATATTATTGATTTTGGTTTCTCCTTTTGCTAGTAGTGCGGCAATAATCAAGCACATCCCTGCCCTAAGATCAAATGAATTGATTTCTTGGCCGTAGAGAGGGTTTGGGCCAACAATTAGTGCGCGATGTGGATCGGCAATAATAGCATTGGCTCCCATTTTGATAAGTTCGTCGATATATTTTAAACGTCCTTCATACATTGGATCTTGGATGATGGTGGTGCCGTTGGCTTGAGTGGCTAATATTCCAAACATTGATTGCAAGTCAGTAGGTATACCAGGATAAGGTAGGGTCTGAACCTTGGAAACAGATTTTAAAAGAACGCTTGGCATATTTGTGACGGAATAAAGTTTTTTCTTTTCGTCTTGAAGTTTTATTTTTAAAATAACGTTAAACTCTTTTAATTTTTTGAGCACAATGTCGAGATGATCTATTCTAACATTTTTGACAGTAACATTGGCTTTACAGGCAGCAGCCATAATAATAAAACTGCCAGCTTCGATTGGGTCTGGAATAATGTCGTGACGCTTAACTCCTTTTAGGTGAGGTGTGCCTATTATTTCAAAGGTATGTTCTGGTAGTTGTTTGATTTTTGCGCCCATTTTGTTGAGAAAAGAAACAAGGTCAAGAACATGGGGCTCAATAGCGGCTATTTTGATGGTGGTTTTTTGAGGTAATGATGAGGCCAACATCAAAATATTTTCGGTGGCAGTAACACTAAATTCTTTTAGAGTGATGGTGGTGGGTAGTTTGGTTGGCTTGAAAGTAAATTCATAAAAATCAGGTACGATTTTGGTTTTTAATCCTAGGTCTGATAATGATTCTAAGTGAGCGTCAATTGGACGAACACCAATAAGGCATCCTCCTGGTTGCATTAGTTTAAATTTTTTGAAACGAGTGCAAAGAGGTCCCATCAAAAGCACTGACGAACGAATTCGTTTTATGAGCTTTTGATTTAAATGTTTTAGGGATAGGTTTTTGGGATCTATTTTGACTGTGCGAGTGTCTAGTCAAGTTATTTTTGCTCCCATACTTTCGATAATATTTAAAAGATTGAGCACATCTTCGATAAGAGGAATATTGCTAATAATGCTGGGTTCTTTTGATAGCAATGATGCTGCCAATATTGGTGTGGTGGCGTTTTTACTGCCGTATACGTCGATGGACCCTTTTAGTGTTTTACCTCCTTGGATAATAAATACTTGACTCATTTTTGAAAGTTTAGGGGTTATTAATTATTTGATTATTTTGCCAGCGCTTTTTTCTAGAATAAAACCTTTATTGAAAACAATTTGTCCGTTGATAATCACTGTTTCTATGCCTTTTGGTTCAGCTAAAGGATTTTGTATGGTGGAATTGTCTTGGATAGTTTGTGGGTTGATGATAGTGATGTCAGCATCTTGGTTGCTAGCAATAATACCTTTGGTTTTTAGATTTAATTTTTCTTTTACGAGGCCAGTGATTTTGTATATTAGGGTTTCAAAAGGAATTGTTTTTTGATAAGTGGACAAATATTTTGGAAAACTGCCAATGGATCTTTGGTGACAAAAACCTGTGTTGTTTTTGTTGTGGTCAAATGAAATGCCATTGGTGGCAGGAATGCTGTATTGATTTTTGATGCCAATGTCGATATTTTTTTGAGATAGATTTTGATTGAGCACAATTATTTGTTTTTGAGCAAGCGAAAGAATTTTGATGAGAGCATTTTCGGTAGTAGTGTCCATATTTTTAGCAACTTGTTCGATAGTTTTGTTTTTGAATATATTGAAACGTTTTTCAATGTCCACAATGATCAAATTTTTGTAGATGTCTTTGTTTTCTTTTAAATCTTTTGCAAGTTTTTTGACAATTAGCGGGTCAGAAAGATTTTTCTTGATAGCACTGGTCCCGCCAATAGTGAGCCAGTCGGGCAAAAGATTGTAGATAGATTGGCAGATATAGTCATATGGATAAATATCAAAATGGATAAAAGGATCTTTTGGCTGGTTGGCTTGATTGATAATATTTATGGCTTGGTCAAAATTTTCAAAATTATTTTTGCCTTGCACTTTGAGATGAGAAATCAAAGTATTGGCACGGTGTTGTTGAGCTATATCAACCACTTCTTTTAAAGCATCAATAAAGGTGTTGCTTTCGTCTCGTAAATGAAATGAAAACACGGCAGAATGTTTTTTGAGTTCTTTGAATACTGCAGTTATTTCTCTTTTTGATATGGCACGACCACTAGGATAGCCCAATCCAAAAGAAACTCCCAGCGCGCCCTCTTTAATAGATTGCTTGGTGAGTATTAATAGTTGTTTTAATTCAAAGTCAGTGAGGTTTTTGAAATTTTCGCCAATAAGTCCACTTCTGATAACATTTCAACCAATTAGTGTGCCAAAATTGACACCTAGTTGTTTGGTTTCCAAATAATCAAAAAAACTTTTTAGTGTTTTCCAGTTGGTGTTGAGATTATCGGTGTTAGTTCAAGGGTCAAAACTTGATAGTTGGTTTTTGATAAGTGGGGCTAGCGAAGTTCCGCAATGTCCACCGATGATGGTGGTTATTCCCTGTTTGATAAAGTTGGCGCAATTGGGAGATGAAAGCAGCGTGAGATAATGATCGGAAGAATTGTTGATATCTATAAACCCAGGGCAAACATATTTTTTCTCAGCATTGATTATTTGGCTGCAAAATTTTTCATCCACTGCCTCACCTATTTTAATAATTTTGCCATTTTTAATAAGAATATTGGAACGAAAACTTTTGGAGTTTGTCCCGTCAAAGATGGTGGCATTTTTTATCAAAATATCGTATTGCATAAATCGAGTTTATTATATAAAAATTATAACAAAGAAATATAAAAAAAGCAAAGAAGTTTGGCTATTTCTTTGCCTTTGTTTTTTGAACATATTTTTTCATTTCAGATAAAATTGTCTCAGGGATTAGTTTTAATAGTTCTTTGGCGTCTTTTTCCAAAGAACGTTCCATGATTTGCATAGCTAGTGAACCCAAATAAAAATTTATAAGTGAAATTTCTCTTTTGGTGGGGGTCGAAGAGATGGTTTCGGCGAGATCTCGAGTTAATCAGTTTATTTGTGAGCCAGGAGTTCCAAGATAAAAAACAGGTATGTTTTTGAGCTCTTTTAGGTTGGCTTTGTCGTTTTCAATGGTAAAGCCATATTTGATATCTTTGCGAAAAGGGGTCTTGTTTTTCTTTTTGTACATTGTTGGTGAATCCAAAGAAGAGACCTCGTCAATAAAACAAATAACCTTTCCAGTGGTTTTTTCTAAAACTAAATGATCCACACCGTTGGCTATATCGTCAAACATCGATGCCCTTACCACCACAAGATTATCTCCTAAGGTTTTGTTTCAGATGACAGTGGTTAAAAGTTCAACTGCCTCGGCAATGCCAAAAGAGGCGTCTTTTTCGCCAAATTTGGATTGCTGCTTTTCGATATAATGCTTATCACTTTGTATGGATGCATCAGAATAAATGCCTTTGAAGTTGTCCATATCAATGCGACAGTCACTAGTTACTATTATGCCCATTTCTTTTCATTTTTCGGCAAAAGATTTTGTTAAAAAAGTTAATTTTTCTAAAGTTTCTTGACTTACATACTCTTTTGATTTTGGGCTGGATTTTTGTTGCGGCATGTTGATGTTGGACATGTTTTGAGTTGAAGTTTAGTTTATGATATTGTAATACAAAAATTTGAAAATAACAACTTTATATTTTGATATAAAAACTAAAAATTAGAGTTAAAATCATGGGCAATACAATTCAATTGTTGACTTTGTCTCAAGTTATTGGATGCAATGTTTTGTAAAAATTGATTAGATTATAAAATCAAAACACAACAAGCATTGGGAATATAAAAAACCCGCCAGAAAGATTAAACAAAAATCAAGTTATTTGGGATGCAACGGTTAAAAAAATTAGCCCTTCATAAAATGACATTTTGATGTCATCTAGTTTTTGATATCACAATAGGCAAATTGATAAAGTGGCTAGAGTTAACAAAAATATTATAGAAAAGTTTCAATAGGCCACATAAAAAAGTGTGTATATAGACAAAATATTGGTGAAAAAAACAATAAAGAAAAACAAATATTTGATCATAATAAATGTTTTTTCATCAGTATTGATAAGCTTTCTTCGATAGATTGCTCTTATGTAGAACAAGAATAGCAGCACCAAAACAAAAAACATCACAGAAGGCAGTTTAAATGCCATGTTTAGGATAAAGCTGCTAGCAAATATTGACAGCAAAATAAAATAATTGAGGTAAGCAAGCCCATAGATGAGCTTTCATATAAAAAGAAAAGCAATGATTACCAAAAGTCCTGCTCAAAATGGCAGTTTGAGAGATAAAATTATCAATATCATAATATAAAACAATGATACCAAAAAAAGATAAACAAAGCTTTTGAGTAGATTTTGTAAATTCATTTTTATTTGTTTTTAACGCTAAAGTTAATTTTGCCGTTGAATTCTTTTATTTCTATGATACTATTTTGATTGATACTGTTGTGGATTATCTTCTCTGCTAGTGGATCTAAAATTTCTTTTTGAATAAGACGTTTTATGGGTCTGGCACCAAATTCCGGTTCATAACCATTGTTGGCAATTCATTTTTTGGCAGTTTTGTCGATGTTGACTTTGATGTTTTTGTTGAGCAATCTTTTGATTACTCTGGAAAGTTGGATTTCCACTATCTCACAGATATCATCCAGTTTTAGTGGGTTGAATATTATTATTTCATCGATACGATTCAAAAACTCTGGTTTAAAATGTGATTTTAAAGCGGATTGAATTTTTTCTTTTAAAAATGTTTTCTTTTCTTCAAAGTTGGAGTTTTCTGTTTTGCTGTCTAAGTGATTGTCGCCAAAGCCAATTGTTTGCATTTGAGAAACATATTCTCCACCAATGTTGGAAGTCATAATGATAATGGTGTTTTTAAAATTGACGGTTCTTCCCTTTCCGTCAGTCAAACGACCATTGTCGAGTACTTGCAAAAGCAAATTGAAAACTTCAGGATGAGCTTTTTCAATCTCATCAAACAAAATTAAGCTGTAGGGTTTGTGCTTTATGGTTTCGGTGAGTTGGCCGCCCTCGTTGTGACCAATGTATCCTGGAGGCGAACCGATTAATCTAGCCACACTGTGATGCTCCATATATTCAGACATATCAATACGAATGATAGCTTTGTCGTCATTAAACATAAATTCAGCTAGTGTTTTGGCTAGTTCGGTTTTACCAACACCAGTTGGTCCCAAAAACATAAATGAACCGATAGGTTTATCTTCGTCAGAAATGCCAGCTCGTGATCGGATCATAGCTCTGGAAATTGCTTCCACTGCTTCTTGCTGACCGATGACTCTTTGAGATAAAGTTTTGCGAATGTTTTGAATTTTTTCTTTTTCATTTTCAAGCATTTTATCTGCTGGTATGCCTGTTCATTTGGAAACAACTTTAGAAATGTCTTGTTCGTTGATTTCCTCTTTGATAAAAATGGTCTTTACTTTTTCGCTGGAGGCCTTTTCTGCTTTTTTGATGTCTTTTTCTAGAAGCGGTATTTGGCCGTAGGTGATTTCTGCGACTTTTTCTAAATTGCCTTCGAGTTCGTATTTTTCGGCTTCTTTTTCTAGATCGTTTAGTTGTTTTTTGAGCTCATGAACATTAGAAACCAAGCTCTTCTCAGAGTTTCATTTTTCCAAAAGTTCTTGCTCTTTGTCTTTTAGAGTTTTTAATTCTTTTTTGATGTCCTTGACTCTGTTTTTGGCTGAGTCCTTTGTTTCTTTTTTGATGGCTTCATGTTCGATTTCAAGTTCACGAATTCTTTTTTGGGCCTGAGCTATTTCAAGAGGAGTGCTATTGATTTGTAATTTTAAGCTTGATGAGGCCTCGTCAATTAAGTCGATGGCTTTATCTGGTAAAAACCTTTCAGGAATATATCTAACTGATAAATTGACGGCGGCCTTTATGGCTTCATCAGAAATTTTGATACCATGAAAGACCTCGTATTTTTGTTTGAGACCTCTTAGAATAGTTATAGCATCATCGATGCTAGGTTCTTCTATAGTGACTGGCTGAAATCTTCTTTCAAGTGCTGGGTCACGTTCAATGGAATCGCGATAATCTTTATAGGTGGTGGCACCAATTAGTCGTATTTCGGCTCTTGATAAAGCTGGCTTTAAAAGATTGGAAGCGTCAATAGACCCTTCTGATGCGCCAGCGCCAACAATGGTTTGGAGTTCATCAATAAAAATGATGTATTTGTTTTCATTTTGTTTGAGTTCTTTCAAAACGTTTTTTAGTCGTTCTTCAAATTCACCTCTAAATTTTGTGCCAGCAATCATGGCACCAATGTCGAGTGATAAAATTTCTTTGTTTTTAAGATTGTCGGGCACTTCGTTGCGGATGATTTTTTGTGCCAGTCCTTCCACAATAGCGGTTTTACCAACGCCTGGTTCGCCCAAAAGAACAGGATTGTTTTTGGTCCTGCGTGATAAAATTTGCATTATTCGATCCAGTTCTATTTCTCTACCGATTAGTGGATCTAGTTTGTCTTCTTTTGCTTTGGTGGTAAGATTGGTACTATATTTTTCTAAAACTTTGTAGCTAACATTGCCTTTTTCTTCATCAATTGGAGTTTCTTTTTTTATTTCTGTTATTATATTTATTATTTCTTCTACTTTTATGTCATATTCTTGTAATATGGCTTTGGCATCATTTTTTGAATCCAATATGCCCAAAAACAAATGCTCAGTGGAGATAAACTCTTCGTTAAATTCTTTGGCAAAAGAGTCAGCTCTTTCAAATATATTTATTATTTCAGGAGAAAGTAAAATTTGACCAAAATTGCCAGTGTTGGTGATTAATTTTGGTATGGCATTTATTTTGGTGTGGATATCAGCCACCAGCTCTTCTTTTTTGATGCCCAAAAAGTCAATGATAATTTCAACAATGCTGCTATCTTGCTCAACTAGCGACAACAAAAGATGCAAAGATTTGAGCTCACTATGATTGTGGTCAAAAATTATTTGCTGCGCTTTTTCTAGTGCCTCTTGGGCTTTCATATTGAACTTTGGCTTCATGTTTGATAATTTAAAATTTTTATAGAATATTACTTTTCTCCTAAAACAAGATTGATTTTAATGATTTTGTCGTCTCGCTTGACTTCTAGATTGATACTAGAATTTGGATTGTATTTTCTAATGACGGAAGCTAGTGGATTTTGGTCGGTTATTTTTTCGTTGTTGATCGATAGTATAATGTCATTGTCGAGTAGGCCGTATTTTTCTGCTGGTGAGTCCTTGAGAATAGCAGAGGTTTTATTGTCACTGGTTAATAATGCTCCGTATTCAACATTTAGTTTTCTTTTTTGAATTTCATTGCTGTCGAGTTGGATGTAGTAGACACCAATATATGGAACGGTTATTTTGCCGGTTTTGAGTGCTTGGTTGATAGTGTTTTTAACTTTGTTGATTGGTATGGCAAAGCCAATATTTTGTGCTGACATCACGGTGGCAGTGTTGATGCCAATAACTTCGCCGTTGAGATTTAATAGTGGGCCGCCAGAATTGCCTCGATTTATGGCAGCGTCAGTTTGTATTAAGTTGCTTAGTTTTTCTGTTTTTAGATTATTGCCACTAGCCACAATACTTCTATTGAGACCTGAGATCACACCTACGCTGATAGTATTTTTAAATTCTCCTAGTGCATTGCCTATAGCAATCACGCTTTGCCCTAGTTGGAGCGAATCGGAATTGCCCAAAACCAAAGGTGTTAGACCTTGTTTTTCTATTTTTAATAATCCAAAATCTTCTAGTGGGTCTACTGCCACTATTTTGGCTTTGTGTTGTGAGCCGTCGTTTAAAAATACCACATATTCTGCACCTGCTTCAGAAATTACATGTTTGTTGGTGACTATATATCCATCGTGAGTGATTACAAATCCACTGCCAGAAGCAATTTCCTGTCTTTCATATTTTTGCTCTTGTTGTGGCTGCTGAAATTGAGAACCAAAAGGATCAAATGGATTGGTATTGAATAGATCCATTGGATTTATTTGGTAGCCCCTTCCAACAGGCATATCCTTAAAAGCAACAATACTGATAACTGATTTGTCGGCTGTCTTTACTGCATTAATAATTCTTTGTTCATAGTCCACCTTGCTTTCGTATACGGGTAAGTTTTTTTCTGACTCAATGGTTTTGAGATTGATAGTGGAAAAAATATCAATGGGCTCAGTTGTTTTTGTGGCCATTTCTTTTGATGGGACTTGATTGAGTGGTCAAACAAAGACCTTTTGAACAGTGGATGCAAAAAGTTGGTTATATTCTTTTAAAAAATTGTCTCAGGCAAAATTAAAAATATTGATAACTAAAACTAATAAAATTATTTTGGTAAAAAAATTATTTTGATTTTTCTTCATGTTAATAAAATTTATAGTTTTGTTAAATATACTTTAGTTTTCTTTTTCTTCGTTATTTTCAGTTTGGTTTTCTATTTCTTTTTTGACTCTTGGTTTTGAAACAGAACGAGCAAGTAAATTTCTTAGTGGGCATTTTTTTATCATTTGTGAAATTTCTTCTTTTGTTTTTGAAAAGAATAGCAAATATAATATTTCAAGTATACCTAGGGTGTTGGCAACCATTATAATTCAGAATCAAGTCAATTGATGTTTTCGACTAGCCACTAAAAGAGCATTGCCTTTTCAAAAGATAAGTCATGCCAAAAGTGGCAAAATAATCATCGGATTATTTCATGTGTCTTGCTGTGATAGATATTGAAAAATATTCATGTTTATTAGTTTATTTTTGTTTGTTAACTAGCAATATTATAGCAAAATTTCAAACGAAAATCAAGACAAGCATTTTTGAAATAGGATGGCAATATTGTAATTTTTAAATTGCTTCGCATTGTTTAATCAGCAATCAATATTATGTATAAAACCTAAAAATTTGATTGCGTTGCCATGGTTTCTTTAAAAAATCAATCTCAACGGTGCCTGGCAACGTTATATTGGCAAAAACCTTGATTTAATGGGGCTATAACGTTGCCAGGCACCGTTATCATTGGTGATAAAGGAAAAACGCCCGTTTTGGGAGGGCGTTTTTAAGTGGAGCTGAATGTTTACGAGTATCAATTTTTAACAACAAATAATTACTCGTCTTTTGGTATGCAAATATTTGGGTTTTGCTCTGCTTCGTCGAGAGCTTGGTTCACTAGTGCGTCTGCTTCTTTGTTGAGTTCTCGTCTGATATGAATAAATTTTATTTGTGGTAAATTGGCTTTTAGATTGTGGACTTGCAAAAACAATGGTGCTAGTTTTTCGTCTTTTACTTTGTATTGTTTATTTATTTGTTTGCATACTAGTTCAGAGTCGAGATAAAAATTGATTTCTGAATTTTTGAGTTCTTCTTTTGAATATATTTTGACTAGTTCTTGCAATGCCAAAATAACGCCTTCATATTCGGCTTCGTTGTTTGTTTTTATGCCAAGATATTTTTTGAATTTATGTTCGTTGATGACTGCGCCAGCGGCAGCATTGCCAGGGTTGTTTCTAGACCCCCCGTCAGTATAGATGTTTATTGTGTTCATTTGGTTGTGTTTTTATTTGCTTTTGGCTATTCCCAATGCTTTTCTGACTTTGTCTATTTTTTTGTTGGTTATTTTGTTGCTGAATTTGGCGCCGTCTTCGAGTATTTTGTTGAGAAGTTTTTTGTTTTTGATGTTTTTGTGGTATTGCTTTTGGACTGGCTCGAGAAAACTTCACACGCTATTTGCCAAGTCCTCTTTGAAAGTTTTGTAGTCGCTGTTTTGATATTTTTGTTCTATGTCTTGTATGGTCAAATTGGTTACGCCACTATAGATATTTATGAGGTTTGATATTTCGGGTTGTTGTTCACAAAATTTAACTGAATTTTTGGAATCAGTTGGGGCTTTTAATATTTTTTTGAAAATATCTTCCTTGCTATCAAGAATAAATATTATACCCTTTTCTTCTTTACTGCTTTTGCTCATTTTTTTGGAAACATCATAGAGATCTTTGATTCTAGCGCCAGTTTTTTGAATTAGCGGTTCGGGTATTGTGAAAATTGGTGCATACATACTGTTGAACCTTTGGGCAACGTCTCTAGTGAGCTCAAGGTGTTGTTTTTGATCTTCGCCAACAGGCACAACATTACAATCATATAGCAAAATATCAGCTGCCATGAGAATTGGATAATTGAAAAGACCACAAGAAATGCTTTCTCTGAGCTCTTGGGTTTTTTCTTTAAACTGAGTCATGCGATTGGCCATGCCAAAAGGAGTAAAACAATTCAAAATTCATCCTAAATATGGATGGTCTTTGTTGTCTGATTGAAGCATGATTTTTGATTTTTTGGTATCAAGTCCAAAAGCCAAAAACAAAGCTAAAAGTTCATAAATGTTTTTGTTTATATTGTCTTTGGTTTTTTCTGGCACAGTGATGGCATGTAAATCAACAATTGAAAAAAGACATTGATATTCTTCTTGAAGTTGTAATCAGTTTTTAATAACTGCGATATAGTGTCCAATATTTAAGTCGCCAGTTGGTTTTATGCCTGAGAAAACAAATTTTTTTGTCATGGTTGGTTTTTAACCCCCCTCCTTTAAAATTCAGGCGTTTTCCAAACGCCAAAACTCAAATGAGTTTCTAAAGAAGGGGATGAATTTTTTAATATCGAGATTTTGTTGAATTGTAGATTCGTGAAACTTCATCGGCACTTAGTCCCCTATTATATATTCTTACTTCATCTAACGATTGATCCGTTAACACCTGCCCACCCACAGTATAAGAACCAATGTATTTTGCCATGTTTGACGAAGGAAATAGTGGGGTACCAGTAAGGTTTGTTGTTGCTCCCACTTGAACTCCATTCCTATAAACTTTGAATGTTCCGTTGTTATAGTCACAGATTATCGCTATATGAATCCACGTATCATTAAGGTTAGTAAAAAAACTCTCCGTAGCAACCGTTAATGAGCTTACTCCATTAGAATATTGAAAATTAAAAGTATGACTATTGGTCTGTCTATTTATGCGAAAATAACCAACAGTGGTGCTCCAAAAAGGATCTCCCATTATTGCTTGGTGAAAGCCGACAACATATTTACTATTTATCCAGAATCCCATTGTGAGTATTCCGGTATTAGGTATTACAAAACTAGGAGTTGCAATATAGTCGGCGCTATTGATATCATAATACATTGCCTTATTTGTTCCGATAGTAGTAACTCTCTCGGGTCCATATAATGTTGCATGACGGCCATTGCCTGATTTATCATAAGCCGTAGTTCCACTCGCCTCATCAAAATCTCAATGTCCAACTAAATTAGTATCCCTCGAAAGAGGCGTCTCTTTTATTCTATTAGGGCTTCCAATCGTAAATGCACCAGTCATAGATCCTTCACTGTTGATGGAATTTGTATTTGGGTTTTTGAGAAGAGTGGTGAGTTCATATGATCCTCCTGGAAAGTATGTGTAGAAATATGTGTTATCATTGACTGGATCAACTGGCAAATTAGATAGATATCTATTGTCACTTGATACAGTAAAGTTGATGGGTATTCATCCAGTGCCATCTGTTTTCTTGTAATTTGCTTGGCTTGAACAAGCATAGGTATATCCAGCTGGAAGAGTTGGAAGACCAGCAATGTCACTGCAGTTTGAATTTACTGCTGGGATAGAGATATATACAAATGTAGATGTGCCATAGGTCATAGATGTATT
>CAYGJE010000009.1:0-15166 GCA_964350215.1 uncultured Candidatus Saccharibacteria bacterium
CTGGAGGAATAAAAGGATTTTCGTCTGTTCAATATTCTAAATTCCTCTTCGCCATTATATTTTTATCACTCGCATCCTTAGGATTAAGCATGCAATCCGTAGTAGAATAATACGTGCCCGACAAATGTAATGGATAAAAATTTGTCGCTGGCACAAACCTGACTTCAACATATTTTGCAGTATAATCACCTCTGTTTTCAACTTCCACGTCCACAAAATTAATTTTTCTTTGTGTTAACGGTTGATGCGGTTGCCAAGCCGTGTCGGTGACTGATGTATAACATTTGTATGCTAAATCTCTTTCTGGAAAATAAACATTTTCAACACATGAAGATGTTTTGTTTAAACTCTTGCTATGGCAAGACAAGCTAATTGAAACATCGCCATTGCCAGATGCCACAATAGAAAACGAATCTATACCGTTGGCTTGTGCTTTTGTTTTTTGGTTTGGCAAAACGCCGCCATAGACCTCCACCGTGCATCAATCAGCTCAATTCTCTCTTCATTTTATAACAATTTGATCTCCATTTAATATTGTTTGAAACTTTGGAGAAGGCATATTGCTTATCTCTTTCATCCCCACTCTAGTCACTCTGTTTATTTTTAAATCAGGATATTTTTTTTGCTCTTCTTGTGTTCTCAAAAAAACTTCAGCTTCTCTTTTTTGTTTTGCAATATTAGCTCTGACCAAAGAATCCATTTGGCTATATTGAGAGTTTTTACTACTGATAATCGGCAAGTCAGCTTGATCTAGCCAATTCATAAAGCTACCACCTCTAAAAATATTGGCTGGACACTCATTAAACAACGTCCTGCCTGATAAATCTTTACATCCAGAAATGCTTGATTTGCTGTTTAGAGAAAGTCATCCATGCAAACCAGCATTCAGTGAAAATATTTTTTGTTTGTTGGCTGTTTTTTGCTTCATAATTTCTTTTTCTGAAGCAGTAAAATTGTTTAATTTTTCACCGAATATCAACCCCAATTCTTTTATTTCATTTAGATAGTAAGCTGCGTCACTAGGATCCATGAGGAAAGTGCCGTCGCCAACTTTAACATATTTGTCCATTTTTGAAGGATCACAAGTGAATAAATTGCCAGTTCTGTCCATGCACTTTTGATTGGTTATATATTTGTCACAGCCAGCCAATCTAAAGTTTGACATGGCACAAACATTGTATGCTGTATCGGCATACATTTTGGAAAAGTTGATTTTTGTTTTTTGCAATACAAAAACAATGCTCAAAATAAACATTACTGAAATAATTTTTAAGAGTTTAATTTTCATATTTTTGCATTATTAACATTTTAAAAGGAAACGCTCGGAACATCAGAAATTGTAAAACAATTTGATAGTGTTTCATACATCAATTGAGTAGGTGCGCCTAGTGATATCACGCAAATATTGTTCATTTTGAAAAAGGTGTCACACTCTTTTCTAACTCCCAAATCGCCAAGCTTACAATTGTTGGGATTGCCTGTTCCAAAAGTTTTTAAACTTTTGTTGCTTGGCATCGAAGGAGCTGGGTCGGTAAATGAAACTTTTGGAGCATCATACAAGGCGTCCAAAACAATTGATTTATAAATTTGTCCTCTTTCGTCAAAAAAGTCCAAAATATATTCTGTGTTTTTGCCTTTGGCAACACTGTCTTTTACCACAACTTTTCAAATTTCTCCGTTCATACCAACTCCAGAAGAAATGCCCTTGCTATTAAAACTTTTCACTTGCTCTAAATATTTTTTGTATTGATCTGTTTTTTGATACGCCTCCAAAGCAGTTTGATCAAAAGACAAATCCGATCTACCGTTTCTTTTATTTTTTCAATCGGCAAAATCAGGTAAAAGCAAAAAATAAGGAGTAAATTCCACTTTTAAATATTCTTCGGAAATGGTCTCTTTTCTATCCTTTATTCTTAAAAGATTGCTTACTATTTTTTCTTCCACAGTTATAGTTCTTTTGCGAACCATTGGCGTCAATTTGTTATATTGCATACCTGCGCCCAAATCAATATAATCCTCTCATCTTTTTATCGTGCTATTATCAACTGTTGGCATCATGAAAACAAATGATCTGCTATAGGAATTATTATTTGATATTCCGCCGCTAGTTTCAAAGTCCACCAAAAACGAAGTTATTCAGTCCTCCAAAAATGGTTTAAACGGGCTTCCCGGTTTGCCCACTGGCGAAGTTCTTTCTATCCAGCTAACCAATCTATGAAAAACTGGTTCATACCAAGTGCTTTGTAGTCCTGTAACTTTGCCTACCAAATCAACTTTTTTAAAAAATGCCTCCAAAATTTCTATATCTTGCATCATATTGCCAAATTCGTCTCTGGACACAAACTTTGGGAAAGTGCTTGCTGATGGTTTTGAAATACTATCGCCGTCATAAATCAAAATTGGTTTTTTATTTCTCTCCACGTAAAGAACTGCTGAAATAACATTATTGTTTTTTTCCAAACAATCGATCCTATAGTAATCCACTGGGCTTGATCCAGCAATTCTTAGCGATCCATATGTTGTTTCAAATTGCCCGCTAGTTACATCGTATTTTGCTTTTCCTTGCCCAGGCAAATTATTGATATTGTTTATTCTGCTTCATTGGCTATTACTAGATCCTGTATTAAACTTACAAAAAACTGCCGGAATATCGCCTGTTGATCAGCTGATAACAAATCTTTCGCCTGCCTTGACAATGTCTTTATTGACCGACATTTTTATTTTGTTTGCTTGGCCACTATAGGCATAATTATTTTGGGTGCCAGATTCTATTTTTTCTCCAAAAGATATTTTAAGATATTCGTTTTTGGTTTCATTTTTATTTCAACAATTTATACTAAAAACTGTGCTTTGAGCGATTTTGTCAATGCCAACAACTCCTGATGTTGAAGTCAAAGCATTTCATTTTTCATTGTCTGGATGAGAATAAAATGAACATTGGTCGGCATTGGTTGCCTTTCAGGCAATTTGGAAGCTATCATTTAAATTGACCACTTCTTTATCAATCGCCATTTGTATGTCAATCGCTTCTGAAGACCCAAAAGATCCCACTTGATTAAAATCAACCAGCCCTGCTCCAATTCTTACCCCACAACTCCCACTAGCAACTTTGCCATTTTTATCAATCACTTTAAGATTGGCAGTGTATGTTCCTTGGGCGTCAAAAGATTTTGTTACCGTTCTGGACTTTGAATTAATATCGCCTGATCATTGATATGTGTATGGAGCCACTCCACCCAATGTTTGAGGAATAAAAGCGACTTGTTGATTTATTCCAGTGCTGCTAGGAAAAGTAACACATATTGCCTTAAAAGATGAACTAGAAGATGATGACGATGCCGAAACTTTTGGAATTGTTTTTGTGACGTCTTTATTTTTGAAATTATCAAACGCTGTGCACAATTCTCTTCTCGTGTCCTCATCGATCATCCCTGTCTCTTCAACGCCAACCTCTCTTTGAAACTTTGTAACTGCTGTCTCTGTCAATGTTCCATAAAATCCAGTGACTAGTTTTTGAGCATATACTTCTCTAAAGAAAGAAAGAAATGATTGCAAAACCTCGATCTCTCTTCTAGGAGAGATGTCATTTTTCTTGAGATTGGAAACAAATGGACATTGGTAAAAAAATGAACAGATTGACTCTTTGGTTAAATTATCAATAACTCCAGTGGCATCTATGCCTTCACTTCTTTGTATTTCTTTGATTGATGCTTCTGTCAATGATCCATAAAACCCAGTCACTGGACCAGAATATTGTCCAGCTGATTTTAGGAGTATTTGAAGTTTGATTATCTCTGCTTTGTTGGTATCAGTTTGGTTTTTGACTGTCAAATTGTTAAATTCAAAACAAGCAAATGTTTCATTTGCTAAAAACAAAAATATCACAATCAAACTAAGTTTTAAAATATTCTTTATCATTTTTTTGATTAACTTTTATCTCTAAAAGTGTAACAAAAATTTTAAAAGTAATCAAGAAAAAAAGACCAACTAGTGGTCTTTTATTCGTTGTCAGTACCATTTGAAACAAAGTTTGGATCTTCTAGCTTACGCATTGCTTCCACAATATTTTCTATATTACCCTCCATCACTGATTCAATGCCATGAAAGCTTTCGCCCAGCCGATGATCTGTAATTCTATCTTGGGGAAAATTGTATGTCCGAATTTTTTCACATCTTTTGGCAGTGCCAACTTGTTCTCTTCTTTTGTCGTCAATATCACCAAATTGCCTTTCTTTTTCTGCCTCTCACAATTTTGATCTCAATACACTAAGAGCCCTTTCTTTATTTTTTAGCTGCGATCTTTCTACTTGGCATTGCACCACAATGCCAGTGGGCTTGTGCTTGATGCGAACAGCTGTTTCAACCTTTTGAACATTTTGACCGCCTTTGCCAGATGATTTATAAAAATCATATTCCAAATCACTGTCTTTTATCTCCACTTCTTTTTCTGCCACTTTTGGCAATATTGCCACTGTGGCAGTGGAAGTGTGAATACGTCCTTGCTTTTCAGTTGTGGGCACTCTTTGCACTCGATGCACTCCTGCTTCATATTTTAAATCACGATAGCAACCACTACCTTTTATTTCTGCCACCACTTCTCGATACCCTCCTGCATCATTCATGTTTTCATCCAAAATAGAAATAGATCAACTCTTTTTCTCACAATATCTCACGTACATTCGATACAAATCAAAAGCAAATATTGTGGCTTCGTCTCCACCAGTGCCAGCCCTAACTTCCAAAATTATATTATTGATTTTGTCGTCTTCAGATTGATTGTTTAGCTCTATTAGCTCGTTGATTTGGACCATCAATTTTTCTTTTTTGATTTCGTTTTTTTCTAAATCTTTTTGTGCTTCTTGTAACATTTCTGGGTCAAGCTCTGAGGAAATAATTTCATTATCTTCCAAAATATGCTTTTCGGCTCTTTCCAAGTCCTCCAAATAAAAAAGTCATTTATCAAGTTCTTTCAAATCGCGCACCAATTGCTCATATTCTTTTTGATTTTTCAAAATATCAGGATCACTCATTTTTTCAATGACGGCCTGTTTATCGTTTCTTTTTTGTTCCAACATTACTAATAAACTCTCTTCCATGATACTTTTTTAGTTTTTTATATTGTAGCATTTTTTAAATAAAAAAACCACTATCAATAAATCAATAGTAGTTTTTTGAATAGCTATTTTACACCAATTTTTTGGGTCTTTTTGGTGGTCTTTTTGGCTCTGACTTTCTTTTCAGTTCCAGATTTTTCTTTTAAAGCTTTTGATTTGGTAACTTTCTTTTCAAACTTGTTTACTCTACCAGCAATATCCAATTTTTTGGTTTTGCCAGTATAAAATGGATGGCATTGAGAACATACTTCGATGTCCAATGTCTCACTTGTAGAACCAACAGTAAAAGTGTTTCCGCAGGCACACTTAACTTTTGCTTCATAATATTTTGGATGTATATCTTTTTTCATGTTAAAATTTTATTTTGTTTTCAATAAATTATAGCTATTAAAATGGTATCTCTTCGCTGTCTATGTCATCATCATCAATAAACAAGGAATCCTTGCTATCAACCTCTTCTCCTGCCTGTATGACTGGCAAACTCTCTTCTTCTTGTTGTTGTTTTGGCTTAGCAGGAATATCAGCAAAATCGTCTTTGCTATAGGCACCCGATGCTTTTGGACCCAACTGGATGTTGTTGACCATGATTTCGGTCTTATATCGTTTTTTACCGTCCTCACCATCTCAACTATTTGTCCTCAAGGTTCCCTCCACTACCACCAATGTTCCTTTTTTGATATATTGAGATAAAGTTTCTGCTTTTTTACCTCACATCACCATATTATGAAACTCTGTGGCTTCTTTCTTTTGCCCGTCTCTGTCGGTTCAATAATTATTTGTGGCCACTGAAAATTTTGCCAAACTCTGACCGCCTGGTAAATTTTTTTGTTCAGCATCTTGAGTAACGCGACCGGCGATTATAACTAAATTTAAATTCATATGTTAAATATAAAAATTTATTATTTTAGAAGCTCGTCAAGCTTTTCGTCCAAATCTTCCAAATCGATTTGCTTTTGAGCTGTCGACTCTTCTTTTGGCTGATTAATTACTTCTGAAGTTGACTCTTCTTTGGCTTCGATTGTGTCCGAAGCATCTTGCTCTTTATTGACTTCCAAAACAACTTCTTCTTTGTTTTGCTCTGATTTTTGATCCTGGCTAGCTATGCCTTGTTTTTCATCTTGATATTTTCTTGTTCTGCGATCATGCTTTTGTTTTCTTAATCCAACACTGTCGCTATATTCAACGGCTAAAAATCTCAAGATATTTTCGTCAAATTTAAATATTTCTTGCAAATCTTTTGCATTGAAATTGTCTGAAGACAAAATAAATGTGACATAATATCCTTGTTTTATTTTGTTGATTTCATAAGCCAATTCTTTAAAAACTGGATTGATAGCTTTATCAATTTGAAAACCAATTTTTTCTAACTTTGCTTTGATGTCTTCGAATATTTTGCCTGCTTCTTCAACGGTCTTGTTGCCCTTTATAATCAAGGTCAAGTCGTATTGTCTTTTTTTCATTTGCTATAAAACTTAATTTTTTATTAATCGGTCTTTTCTCACACTTCTTTTAGAATTTCTTTGGCAATTTTTGGATTTTGCTTTAGAAAATCTGATGCCGTGTCTATGCCCACACCCAGCTTAACGTCATTGAAACTATAAGTGGATCCAGTTCTTTTTACAATGCCTCTTTTGAACGCCAAGTTCGTCAAGTCATTGTAATAAGAAATTCCCTCGTTAAACATAATGTTGAATTCTGCGGTTTTAAATGGCGAAGCAACTTTGTTTTTGACCACTTTGGCCAAAACTCTGTTGCCAACAACATCTTCTCCTTTTTTGATTTGAGCTATTCTTTTGAGCTCAATACGGACTGATGTAAAAAACTTTAAAGCTTTTCCACCAGGAGTTGTTTCTGGATTGCCATACATCATCATTCCGATTTTCATACGGATTTGATTTATAAAAACAATCGTTGTATTATGTTTGGCAATCAATGCTGTCAGTTTACGCAACGCTTTACTCATCAAACGGGCTTGTAAGCCAATTTGCTGATCACCCATTTCTCCTTCGATTTCTGCTAATGGTGTAAGCGCTGCCACTGAATCAACTACTATCAAATCTATCGAACCTGATCTAACCAATGCCTCGATAATTTCAAGGGCTTGTTCAGCATGATCGGGTTGAGAAATCAACAAATCATTGATTTTAACGCCAATTTTTTTAGCATATTCTGGATCAAGAGCATGTTCAGCATCCACGTAAGCTGCTGTTTCACCTTTCTTTTGTGTCTCAGACACAATATGCAAAGCCAATGTTGTTTTGCCAGAAGATTCGGCCCCATAAACCTCTACTATTCTGCCTTTTGGTATTCCGCCAACTCCCAACGCAAGGTCAAGAGATGGTGAACTGGTTGGTATAACACCAACGTCCACTTTTTTGGCTTCTCCCAATTTCATAATAGCTCCTTCGCCAAAACGATCTTTGAGTTCCCTAACTGTATTTTCCAAACTAGCTTCGGAATCAGTTGATACTGGCTTTTTTGTTTTTTTTGCCATATATAATATATTATTGCTTTATTAAAATCATTATATCAAATTATTGACAAAATGTAAAGGCACAAGGATTAATGTCGCTTAACCTAAAAAATTGCAATATTTTAGGCACATTTTATCAAAAAATAGTTCTTTTTGCCTCTTCTTAATACCATATATTTTTCAAACAATATTTTGTCGTCCGTAACATATTCCTGTACATCAGCATAGGTGATACCATTGATATTAATGGCCTTATTTTCTATATCTTCTCTGGCTTGCCTTTTAGATGAACAAACCCCTGATACAACTAATAAGTCCACCAACAACATATCTTTTAATTCTTTTTTATTTATCACAAAATTTTTAACATCGCCAAACACTTCCTCAATTTCTTCTTTGGTCAATTTCAAAATATCACCATCAAATAATATTTGTGATAGTTTTTCTATTCTGTCGGTGGCGTTTTGACCATGTACCATATCAGTCAAACACTTTGCCAAATATTTTTGACAAACTCTCATTTCGGGACTTTCTTTTTGCTCTTTTATTTTTGTTTCGATTTCGTCATGACTCAAAAAAGTGAACATTTTTATCCATTGATATGCAATCTCGTCAGACAAATTTATAAAATATTGATAGAACTTAAATGGCGAAGTTACTTCTTTGTTTAGATACACTGTGTTGTTGAAACTCTTGGAAAGTTTTTTGCCATTATCATCAGTCAATATCGGCAAAGTCAATCCAAAAACTTTGTTACCTGTTTTTTGATCAATATATGATGCACCACTGGTGATGTTGCCTCATTGATCCGACCCAGCCAGCTGCATTTCGCAATCATATGCTTTGTACAAATGATAAAAGTCGTAGGCCTGTATTAGCCCATATGAAAACTCAGCATAAGAAATGCCTTCTTCGCTATCCAATCTTGATTTTATAAATTCTTTGTTGAGCAAATAGCTCACAGTGAAATTCTTGCCAACTTCTCTCAAAAAATCAAGAAACTTGAAATCCTTAAATCAGTCATAGTTGTTGACCAAAGTTGCTTCTTTCCCAAAATCAAAAAACTTTGACATTTCGTTTTTGAATTTGTCCACGCGCAAAAACACCACTGCCTCTTCAGGCAATGTTCGTTCAGAAGCCCTGCCAGACGGGTCTCCAATGAGCCCAGTCATGCCACCGACCAACAAAATTGGTTTATGGCCGTATTTGGCAAATCGCTTAGCAGTCACAATCACAAGTAAGTTACCAATTTGCAAGCTATCAGCGCTTGGATCAAAGCCACAATAAAAAGTCATCGGGCTGACATTTAATCGTTCCTTTAGCAAGTCAATGTCAATTGCTTGATTTATTAGACCTCTGTATTTTAAATCATCTATTATATCCATAGTTTGTTTATATATATTTGTTAATTTTATCCGCAAACTTTTTTACATCATTTATTTGCTTTTGCAAAACATCATACACAATATCATATTTTATATCTGCGTATTCATGGGCCAAAATATTTCTAAACCCCACCAACCCTCTCAATATTTCTCGCATCGATTGAGAAATAACACGTTCTTCAAATAAAATATCAAAACTGTCTCGTGCTGACATTGGCTGTCTGTATTTTTTGTATGCCACAAAAGCTTCTGACAAATCAATAGTTGCTTGACACAGCAAATACAGATATCTTTCTACCATGCCCCGAACATCGTCGCTGGTCTCCACTTCTTTTTTGGAAAACTTTTGATATCTTTTTAATATCTTCAAATATTTAACAATCTGAGATATTTTATTTTTTAATATATTTATATTTGTCATGGCATTTTTTTAATTTTTTCTAAAAGTCAGCATAAAGTCAGTATATTCATTTAAAATTTGCGGCTCCAAAAGAACTTTATATGGCTCGACTTCATATATCAATGTGCCCTCTTTTAAAACCTCAAATTTTAAAATCGGGTTATCCAGACCATTCAAAGCAACAACATCAATATTGTCATTTTTTAAAACTCTTGATATTTCATCCATCAGCTTCAATCTCAGCTTAAACATCAAAACATTGTTGGGCTCTTCGGCGTATACCGCAAAATCATAATCACTGTCTTTGTTAAAGTTGCCCCTATTTCTTGAACCAAAAAAGTATGCCAATTTGACCTTGGGATATTTCTTAAAAACTTCTTGAATTTTCTTGATATCTTTTTTGTCCATATATTTGAGCTTATACCTATATTATATCATAAAAAACAAATTTAATCCAATAGCTTCAAAAACCCTGCCTCATTTAAAATTTTAATTCCTAGTTTTTTGGCTTTTTCGAGTTTACTGCCTGGATTTTCACCCACTACTATATAGTTCAAATCCTTGGTAACTGTTTCTTTCACTATACCGCCTCATTCCCTAACTTTTTCTTGGGCATCTAAGCGCGACATTGTTTCAAGTTCGCCAGTGAACAAAAATTGTAAATCGCTTAGTTTTTGGCTAACTATTTTGTTTTGAGTAATTAACTTTACATTTGATTTGGTCATTTTATCAAATAAAGCTTTTGTATGCTCCAAATTGAAATATTCAAAAACTTCTTCAGCCATCTTTTCTCCAAAGTCCGGTAAATCGTCAAAATCCTGTTTTTTTAATTTTTTGGCGAGTTTTAGCAAATCATTTGGTGTTTTTATTTCGCCATCCTTCAATAATCTTTTGGCCACAACATCAGCACTTTCTTTGCCAATATTAGGAATGCCTAGTGCGAACAAAAACTTATTGATGTTTATATTTTTTGCTTTTTTGATACTTGCTATAACATTTTGACTTGATTTTTCTCCAAATCTTTCAAGAACTTTCAAATCGCCTTCTTCCAAATCAAAAATATCAGAAAAATCGCTAATCAAATTTTCATCAACTAGTTTTTTTAATATTTTGTCGCCCAGCCCCTTGATATCAAATCCTTGTCGTGAAACAAAATGGCTTAATCGGCCATCGTTTCTGCCAGGACAATTTTTGTTTATGCATCGGACCAAAATACCCGACTCATCTTCAGATACTTTTGAGTTGCAAATAGGACAACTTTGTGGCATTTTGAAATCCTTTTCTGTGCCAACTCTCAAGCTGGTCATTACTTTCAAAATTTTGGGGATTACATCTCCTGATCTAGTGATAATAACCGAGTCACCAATTTTTAAACCCAATCTTTTTATTTCTTCTTTGTTGTGCAGTGTGGATCTTGAAACCATGGCGCCTCCAATACGTATGGGTTCCAAAAATGCCACTGGAGTCAACACTCCTGTTCTGCCAACTTGCATTTGTATATCGAGCACTTTGGTCACGCCTTCAATAGGTGGAAATTTAAAAGCAATGCCAGCTCTTGGGCCTTTGCCAATAACGCCCAAGTCCTTAAATGTTTGGATATCATTTACTTGCACCACAATGCCATCTATTTCAAAACCCAATTTGCTTCTGTTTTGCGCCACATTGTCATAAAAATCAAAAACATCGTTTACATCAACGCACAATTTGTTTGTTTGCTTGCCAGCTTTAAAACCAAGTGCTTCCAAAATAGCATGTGCCTCACTGTGAGTTTGTTGACCAAGATCTGTTATAATATCGTAGCTATTAAAAATCAAATTGCGAGTTCTAGTCACATTTGGATCAAGCTGTCTTATTGATCCTGCTGCCAAATTTCTAGGATTGGCATACACTGGTAAATTATTTTTGATCTGCAAGTCATTGATTCTTTTAAATTCTTTTTGGTCTATTATCACTTCCCCTCTTATTTCTATTTTACTTTGTATTTTGGAAACCACGCTATCAGCCAAATGCCCAAAATTATTATTTTTTAAGTTCTGTTTTATTTTTTCTTCGTTAAAAAATTTTAATGGAATAGTTCTAATGGTTTTTAGATTTTCACTAACATCTTCTCCTATTTCCCCATCGCCCCTAGTGGCGCCATACAAAAACTCACCATTTTCATATAAAAGTGACATCGACAATCCATCAAACTTGTATTCACAATAATATTGTATTTTTTTGTTATTTGCAATATTTTTTTCTTTTGTCAATTTTTCAACGCGAATACTTCAACTCAAAAAGTCATCTTTTGTTTTTACATCATCCAAAGAAAGCATCTTTTTTTGATGCTTTATTTTCTTAAACCCATCTAGTGCGCCTCCACCAACTTTTTGAGTTGGAGATGTTGAGGACTTGAACTGAGGATTTTGATTTTCTAAGCGTCGCAGCTCTTTCATCAAATCATCATACACTTCATCGGGAATAGTTGGCTTATCTAGTACATGATACAAATAATTATGATAATTTATTTCATCTGCCAGTTGGGCTATTCTTTTTTGCACAATTTTAAGATTTTGATCCATAAGCAATATGATTAATCAATGTCTTTTTCAGGAAAATATATATTGATCCCACGGCTCACAATGTTTGACGTGCCCATGGATTTGATTTGGTTGAACTCTTCATATTCTGGATCATAAGTGCATTCTGTTTTGTTGGACAACTGAGGGTTTCACTTGCTGTCAACTTTATCAAATCCTTCGCCAATCAAAAATTC
Source organism: uncultured Candidatus Saccharibacteria bacterium (assembly GCA_964350215.1). GTDB lineage: Bacteria > Patescibacteriota > Minisyncoccia > UBA6257 > JAKLIH01 > CAYGJE01. The sequence continues at coordinate 12,128 of CAYGJE010000009.1, forward strand.
ATACAATCGTCACTCAGCACAAGAATCAGCTGCATAAAAAGCTCTCACGGACTCTGAAATTTCATACGACATTCTGAGGTTTTTGAGATACACGCTCACCAAAGCCAACCCTAGAGCCACTGAGCCAGCTAAAATCAAAGAACTCATCAAAAATACCTGTGCTTTTCTTTTTTTGTTTAAAAAGTTTTTTTGCATAATTTATTTTTTAGCAGTTAAAGCCCTTGGCGTGACCACGGTTTGAATAAGAGTTTTGTATTGGTTGTTGTATATGCTTGACACAATACTCAATTTTATCAACACACTCACCTGCCCCCTGTCGTCAATTCGAAACTCAAAATCCTCTATGTCGATGTTGTCAGGAATAATGTTGATATAACCATCTCTTCCCAAAACTCTAGCTCGTTGAAGTTTTTTGGTTTCTTTGTTGTATTTGTAGGAAGTTTTAAATGGAATTTTTTCTTCATCAGTATCAAAGTCCAGACGCGTGTTGCCATCAAGCAATTCAAAGTCAGCTCCCATACGAATAGACCTGGCCATGGACTCCAAAGTGTTTTGAACAATATTGCCATCTCGCAAAACTGTGTAAGCAATTCTCTCAGATCTAATAGTGACAATGTAAATATTCATCAATATAGTTGTAATAATCATGAAAACAAACAGAGATATAAGTGCCTCTATAAGAGTAAATCCATTTTTGCTGTTCATCTTGGATATTTTTTGTGTTTTTGATTTAAAAGCCATAATAATTGGAATAATAATTATACAAATGGACTTCGGTGTCTAAAGTATAATCTGGTTTTAAAATGCATTGCGACTTTGTTTTGCGAACACATCAATGCATTATAACATTGACTTTCATGATATTTGGGTCTACTACATTGGTAGTTGGATTTATGATATCGCTTATTTTGATTTCTCTTCTAAAAAAATATGGTTCTCCTTTTGTGCCACCATAATGATATATACCATCATCAACGTCAAAATTTAGTACATCATTTTGATTGTATCTATCAAGACCATCGCTATACCAATCAGTTTGCCACGAGCCATTTTCCAGTCCCTTTCTAAAATCATCGGCATTTATGAAGTTGGTGTCTCTGATTTTGCGAACTAGCTCAATGCCTTCTTGAGAAAGATTGGCTGCTACCAATCGGGCCTGTACCACCGGCGTGCTAGCCAATGTGCGGACCACCAAAATAAAAGCACCCAAAATACCCACCATCAATATGGATATTGCTACTAATGCCTCAATCAAAGAAAAAGCTTTTTTTGAATTTGTTTTTTTATTTTTTATTATAATCCTCTGCATTAAAACAATTTAATATTATAATTAGTATAGATTATATCTTGTAAAAAATCAAGTAACCACAAAAAAACAACAGCAACTATATAGCTGCTGTTGTTTTGGTTACTTTTTGACCTGCAATAATATTTTCTCCATAACTTGTGGCTCTTCTTCACACAATTGTGCCAAAATCTTTCTGTCAATTTCCACTTGATTGTCTTTTAAAAGTTTAATCAAGGTGCTGTAGTTCATGTCATGCTCTCTTGCAAAAGCATTGATTTTGACTTGTCACAAGCATCGATAGGTTCTCTTTTTTTCTTTTCTTCCTCGGACAGCATGATCACCTGCATGCAAAATTGCTTCATGAGCAGCTCTAAACTTTGATTTTCTGCCATACATAAAACCTTTGGTGTCCTTGAGGAGGTTCTTTCTTCTTTTTTTGGAAATAATTCCACTTTTTACTCTTGCCATAATTTCGAGTTTATTACACTAATTTTTTAAGCTGTTTGATATATCCACTGCCAACAATTATATTTTTTCTTTTTCGACGTTGCTTTGTGACAGTTCTGTCGCTAGAAGTTGTGTGAGCTGTGTTACTAGCTCTTTTGATCAACTTATTATTTTTGGTCTTTTTTATTCTCTTGTCAAAAAAATTGCGGTTCATTGTATACTTTTTAACTTTTTATTTAATTTTTGCTATTTGGTAAAATTTTGGATAAGCACTGCTTCAAAACCATTGGACAGCTTTTTGATTTCTTGTAAAAACTTGTGGTCGGTCTCTATCAAGTCAAAAAACATCTTTGTTTTTTCAAGTGCCAAATCAAAATGACTTTTTTCTCTGCCAGCCAAAAACATAACTACTTTTACTTTGCGACCTTCTTCCAAAAATTCTTTGGCTCTTTTGGCTTTTGTTTTTAAATCATGTTGGCCTTCATTGAATCTAATTTTTACAACCTTCATAACATCTGCTCTTTGCTTTTTGGCCTCTTTTCTTCTTAATTTTTCTTCATGATATCTCATTTTGTCTCTATCGCCAAGTTTGTAGACCGGTATTTCTGCCTTGTCAGTGACTTCTATCAAATCCATATTTTGGTCCAAAGCAAGTTGCTGAGCTTCTTCAAGCTCAACTATACCCACCATTTTACCGTCTGCGCCAATCAATCTTATTTTGGCTTTGGCGTTTTTGTTGTCTATCAAGATGTAAAGATTAAATTTTTGTTAATTATTTATTTCTTGCTTGTCAATCAATTGACACTCAGAAATGGTGGAAATGGCGGGAATCGAACCCGCGTCTAAAAAGCCACTTTAAACAAATCTACAAGCTTATTTTGTTCTTATTTTTAAAACTAATCATCAAGAACAAACAAAAAACGATCAGTTCGATTTGGAAAATTTTCGTTGAGCCGCTCCAACGACAACTCAATATATCTCGAAAAAGTACCTTAAAATCTATCGAGTATCAATCCTAAGGGTTGCCTATTAACGAGTTACGCTAAAGCGTAAGCAGGTTGATATGTTTTGGCAATTATTGTTTGATTTGGTGATTTACAAGGTGACAAATCATCCTTGGCTTGCATTATTTAAAGAACAACTTCTTATCGAAGCCGATCATTCCCATATGTTTTTATTATACCAAATATTTTGTTTAATGTAAAGACCCCCCACTGCCTTCGGCAGAAATGCTCTAATCCTCCAATACTCTAATATTCTAAACAAAATACGGGAAACAAAAGGCGATCATGATGGAACTGAAG
>CAYGJE010000010.1:0-14731 GCA_964350215.1 uncultured Candidatus Saccharibacteria bacterium
GTATTATAAAAATATATAAAAAGGAGGGACGTCTCGCTCCTCCTTTTGAGAAATTGGGTTTTTTGGTAAAAATTTGATATAATCTATATATAATATTTTAGTGTAAAAACATGAAAGATCTCGAAACAAAAATCAAAAAAGCAATTTTAGAACAAACAAAAATAGTTGATTTGTTGACTGAAAACAAATCTATTAAAATCGATAATTTTCCTATTGTCATGAAACAAACTAGGGAACAAAACTATCGTGCGTTATGCCATAAAAACAAAATAGAGATTTTTGTGCCATTAAAAATGAGCGACCAACAGCAAAAAGAAATACCAATAATTTTGATGCACGAATATTTTCATCTTTGTATAGATCAAAATGCAAGCTTGTCTCTGATAATGAGTGACTTCATTGACAAAAACAAGTTGTTTTTTCGCAAGTTTTATTCTTCGCGACTAAGCCCATGAATTATACTACACGAACTAATCGTTAGCAGCTTTGTTCCTGAGGGATACTTAGGCCAAAAAATGGGCTATGATATAAATTATAAAGAAAAAACCAAGCTGGGAAAAGCTCGGTTAATTGTGGGGCAAAAAATGTATTCTTTGGCAAAAAAATATATCGACAAGAAAATTCCTATCGATCATAAATACATAAAAGCAATTGTAAATGTTTTAAACTAGCTTTGGCTAGTTTTTTACTTCCATGATTATTGACTCGGGATTGTTGGGATTTTTGTATTTTCTTTTGCATACTTTTTTGAACCCTGCGTTTTCGTAGGATTTTATGGCTCGTAAGTTTTCTGGCCTTACTTTTAAGAAAACTTTGTCTAGATTATATTGCTTGAAAGCTTTGGATAATACTTTTTTGTTTATCAAAGAGCCATACCCCTTGCCAATAAACTTCTTGTTGCCTATCACAACGTTGTATTCTGCTGTTTTGTTTTTTATCTCTAGACCTACATGTCCGATAACCGTTCTTTCTTCATTTTCTACGATAAAATTTTTGGAGCCATCGTTTTTTAACATGTTTAAAAACCACCCATAAAGCTTTTCTTCTGGATGCTTTGAAAAATCACCACTGGTCAGAGATATCAAATATTCGTCTGTTCATCAGTTTTTAAAATATTTTCAGTCGTCTTTTTTTATTTTTCTTATATATATGTTTTTCATGATTGTTGGTTTAATACCAATATGATAACAAATTTTTTGGTTTTTGTCATTGATAATGTAAATAAAAAATGCTATACTATAAACAACTAAAAACTAAAGCTAAATTATGGACTTTCCTATTTTTGACCTAAAACATTTAAAAAATAGCGATTTCGATAAAAAAATTATCAGCACCAAAAAAATGCTGGAATCTTTTTTTAAAATAACAGTATCTACTCCTTTGGTTTTTTTGGTAAAGAGGACGGATCTTGCAACAATCTATCAGAAAGAACAAAATGTCCATACTTTTGGAAAATCTAGCTTCAACTACATATTTATTGTCAAAAGCTTATTGAAAACGCATCCTGAGGAGTTTTGAAAAATTTTTGTCCATGAATACACGCATATTGCCATGAGAAACTTTTGCAAAACAAATTCCATTTTCCCGCTATGATTGAGAGAGGGACTTCCTTCCTATTTGGCAAAGCAAAAATTGCCGTTTGACATGAAAGACAGGGAAAAATATTTAGAATATTATCATGACAAACAAGACATCGAAATATATGCTTTTGGCTACAACATGGTAAATGAAATTATCAAAAAGCACGGCAAAAATAAAATACTAGAAATTCTCAAAGATACTAAAAAATTAACCACTTACAAAAATTTTCAAAAGTATTATAAAAATATATAAAAAGGAGGGACGTCTCGCCCCTCCTTTTGAAAAATGGTGTTTTTTGTGGTATACTTGTTGTAGTTATTTAAATCTTGAAAGAAAGGATGGTGAAAAAATGATAGATATTCCAAAAGATATTTATGGCGTGAAAATACCTAAAAGATTACGGAAAAGATTGGAAATTTTTTGCAAGGGCCTTATTCCTTTGGATCTTGTGAACGAAATAAAATCAGAAGACACCCATGGTTTTCTTGCACATATAGAATGGTGCATTAAAAACTTCCCATCTGTGAAAATTAAAAAAAGGAGGTGCAGCAAATGGCAGGAATTCTTGATGAGCGCTTGCTTAAAAAGCGGAAAGAGCTAGAAGAAAGAGATCTTCAAATAGACAAAATCAAAGACCCTAATCTAAAAGCAATCATAGAAGACCTATATCAAAAAATTGAAGCTGCTTTACGCGCGGCAAACAGAGATCGAAAACTGGTATAAGACCAGAAGAGGCGACAAGCGTCGCCTCTTTTTTAAAATATTATTTCTTTTAAAATGCTTTCTCTTGTGGTTTCTTTTTGCTCTTTGGTTTGTAGATTTTTGATGGTGACTATTCCTTTTGCCTTTTCGTCTGGGCCATAAATAATCAAATATTTGCAACCTTTTGAAAGAGCATATTTGATTTGGTCGCCTAGTTTATCAGCTTCCAAATATATTTCGGAGTTGATATTGTTTTGAACCAAGTAGTTGAGCAAGTCCAAACAGTCACTTTTCATGGCAGGATCAAACAATGCTATCAAAACAGAATTTTTGATATTGCCTTGTTCTTTGTTATCGAGCAAGCCAAAAATTCTTTCAATGCCAATAGACCCTCCACATGCAGGAACTTGGTTGCCATTGAAAATGCTGGTCAAGCTGTCGTATCGACCACCGCCGGCAATGGTTGAGTCCAAATCTTGGCTGTAAAATTCAAATACAGTGCCAGTATAATAATCAAATCCCCTGACAAGTGTTTTACAAAAATACACATTGATATCTTTTAAAAATGGCTTAGTCAGATTGATTATCTCGTTAATCTGAGTGACTATATCTAAAAGATTTGGTTTGTCTTGGCAGTAAGACGTGAATTGATCTTCGTTTTCTAGTATGTTCAAAATATTTTGGCAAATTGAAGCATCAAATCCTTTTTGTTTTAACTCTTCCAAAACTCCGTCAAAACCAATTTTGTCTTGCTTGTCGAGACATGTCATAAATGATTTGATATCAGCAATGCCAAAACTTTCCAAAAAGTTTTTCAGGAAGTCACGAGAGCTGATTTTGAGAGAAATGTTTTGGATGCCAAAACATTTAATTGCTTCGGCTAACGCCAAAAATGTCTCCACTTCAACCAAATTTGAGCTTGAACCAATGGTGTCGATGTCACATTGATAAAATTCACGATACCTTCCTCTACCTGGGCGCTCAGCTCGTCACACCTTGTCGATGCAATAACGTTTAAACACTTTTGGTAAATCGTTTTGGTATTCCACATAGAAGCGTGACAATGGCACAGTAAGGTCATATCGGAGTCCCAAGTCACAACCCTCTTCGGATTTTTCGCCTCGCTTTTGAACTCGAAAAATCAATTTTTCATTTTCTTCTTCGCTGCCAAACTTACCGTTCAAAACTTCGATGCGCTCCAAGACAGGAGTGTCAATTGGATCATAATTGAACTTTTCAAATATTTTTTTTATTTGTGAAATAATTTGTTCTTTTTTTCTTAATTCATTTGGCAAAGTGTCTCGCATGCCAGATGGTGGTTGTGAATTTATCATGATATTGTTTTATTTTTATATACAAATAATAACATATTTTTTGAAATATTGCAAAAAAATAAAAAGCCCCAGATTTTTGTAATCTGGGGCTGATTGCGGCTACTCTTTCAAAAAGGCCTTTTCTTCATTTCGATGGCAAGCCCTGATTCCACCGGAAAAATAAATCGCGCGGCATTTTGTACATGCTACAGCTAGGCTATAGTTATGACATCCTGTTCGTAGTGAAAACTTTTTAAGCTTTTCCCACTCTAAAAGTTCTCCGCATTCGCATAAAAATTCGCTTGAATCTTTTTTTTGCGTTGTTTCCATTTTTACTCCTTTTTTTATTTACTGTCCATATCTTATCACAATAACATGTTTTTGTCAAATTGGAAAGACCATCTGTTTCTTAAAACAAATGGTCTTTTTTCTTTCACAATTTGGCGGTAAACGGAACGTTACAGACGTTTGCCACTCGCGACAAAACAATTGTTGGGTTTGTGATGTCATTGTCCTTGATTTGTTTTGCCAATTTTTCTATTTCGGCTTTCAATATTGAATAGTCAACCGATACTCCAACACAGTTGGCCAGAATATCAATATGGTTGCTGCAGGTTGAGCAATAACCTTTATCGCCTTTTTCAACTTTGCCTCCTTGAAGCAATATGTCGAATTCCTTTTCGCAATGTGGGCATTTGATTTTCACACATATTGGCATAATACACCTCCTTTCTTTTGTAAATTTACTTCTTATCTTATTACACTTTATCATAAAATTTATGCTGTGTCAAATTGAAAAGGCCATCTGTTTTTCTTCTACAAATGGCCTTGGCGTTTTGATGATCACCCACGGGAGGATATTGTGACGAAATTTTCAAGCACATTGACTGTTTTTTTGCATTTTGGGCAAACTGTGGTTTGGTGAAGATCTACGTTTTGGAAGTTTTTCCGAAACATGTCTTTGCAATGATTGCATTTTATAATAATGCGTATATTGCAAATTTTACTTTTAATGTTCTCCATGATGATTCGCGGGTTGGTCACCTGGCCGGCCTCCACGTCGCTAGATGCGATATCAAGGTATGCCTTTATTTCCTCGACCATCTCTTCGCATGTTTTGGTGGACGCAACTGATAGAACTTGTTCAAGCGGAAAAATATGTTTGCACCCAGCTGGCCCCTGCCATGCCATGCCACGACAAACTTCCTCGACAAACTCCTCTTTTTGGTTATACCCGCAAAAAGAGCACGCATATTCCACTATTAAGTTGCTCACTGCGATCTCCTTTCTTTTGTAAATTTACTTCTAACTGGTTAAATGTTATCATAGAAAAATTGGCCTGTCAAATAAAAAGGCCGCTTTGTTTTTGAAGCGGCCTAAGGTTGTTCACCACTCGCCATCACTTGCATATGTGCCAACTGTTTTGCGATGATCTTTTAGAATTAACTCCTCTTCGCAATTTGGGCACTTTATTTTTTCCGGAATGTTTTGTTTTTCAAAATATTCTCTTGCGTGTTTAAAGCAATGCGGACAGATATACACAACCTCTTCTTTTTCTTCGTTGTTTGACATTTTTCCTCCTTTTTAAAAAGCTAAGATATTGTAATACAAAAAAAGTTTTTATGCAAGAGATAGTTCGAGCTTTGGGTATTTAAAACAAAAAAGATAAAAAGGATTTCTAAAAGACCAAAAATCCTTTTTATCGGATAAAAAGGATTTTTGGTCTTTAAATCAAAAACACGCTTTAGGCGTGTTTTTGATTTTATTTGTTTTCTTCTATGACTGCTTGGGCAGCTGACAACTTGGCTACTGGCACACGATAAGGCGAGCAAGAAACATAGGTCAGTCCTAACTTGTGACAGAATTTCACACTATCTGGATCTCCGCCATGTTCGCCGCAAATGCCAATTTTTAAATCTTTTCTGGTCTCTCGGCCAAGCAACACTCCCATGGCCACCAATTTGCCAATCCCGTTTTGGTCAATTGTTTGAAATGGATCGTTGTCTAAAATCTTTTTATTTAGATACACTTTGATAAATTTACCAGCGTCATCTCTTGAAAAGCCCATGCCCATTTGAGTCAAATCGTTGGTGCCAAATGAAAAGAACTCTGCTTGCTCGGCTATTTCATCGGCAGTGAGTGCAGCTCTTGGCACTTCAATCATTGTGCCTATTTTGTAGTCGATTTTTGTTTTGTATTTTTGGAGAACTTCATTGATAACTTTGATGGCCACTTCTTTTTGATCAGTAAATTCTTTGACATTGCCAATGAGTGGTATCATAATTTCGGGAGTAACTTTTATTTTTTCTTTTTTGTAGATTTGGCAGGCGGCAGTAATTATTGCTCTCACTTGCATCTCGGTAATTTCTGGGTAGGTGATGCCAAGTCGACAACCTCTATGCCCAAGCATTGGATTTTGCTCGTGGAGGTCTTGAGATTTTTTAATTATTTTTTCATAGGCCACATCAATTATCGCCGAAAGTTCTTTGGCTGCTTCGTTTGTTTTTGGCAAAAACTCATGAAGAGGTGGGTCGAGCAATCTGATGGTAACTGGAAATCCTTTCATTTCTTTAAACAAACCATAAAAATCTTCTGTTTGAAATGGCAAAAGTTTGCCTAGCGCCTTTTTTCTTTCTTCTTCAGTGTCTGCCAATATCATTTCTTGCATATATGGCAATCTTTGTGGATCAAAAAACATATGTTCGGTTCGGCACAAACCAATTCCTTCAGCGCCAAAACTTCTTGCCACTTTGGCATCTTTTGGTACATCTGCATTGGCCCTAACTTTCAAAAGAGCTATTTCATCGGCTCATTTGATAAATGTTTTGAATTCACTTTCCACTTCTGGAAGAATTGTTTCGGCCTTGCCCAAAATCACATTGCCGGTATTGCCATCGATAGTGATGTAGTCGCCTTCTTTGATGTTGATTGTGCCGTTGATGGAAAGTTGTTTTTTGGACATATCAATTTTTAATTCTTCGCAACCCACCACGCTACATTTGCCCATACCTCTAGCCACCACTGCTGCGTGTGAAGTCATACCGCCTCGAGCAGTCAATATTCCTTGTGCCACGTTCATACCGTTGATATCATCGGGCGATGTTTCTTCGCGCACCAAAATTACTTTTTCACCTGTCTCAACCATTTCCACGGCTCTATCTGGATCAAAAACCACTTTACCAGTGGCAGCTCCTGGAGCAGCTGGCAATCCAGTGGCAATTATTTCAACTTTTGCATTTGGGTTGATAATAGGGTGAAGCAACTGATTGATTTGATTTGGCTCAATACGCATTAGCGCCTCTTCTTTGGTTATTAGTTTTTCTTTGACCATTTCCACAGCAATCTTTATGGCTGCTTTAATACCTCTTTTGCCACTGCGAGTTTGAAGCATATACAAAACATTGTTTTCCACAGTAAATTCAAAATCTTGCATGTCTTTGTAGTGCTTTTCTAATCGCGTGGTCACCTCTTTTAGCTGTTTGAAAACTTTTGGCATTTCTTTTTCTAATTTTAGAATTGGTTTTGGTGTGCGAACACCAGCAACCACATCTTCGCCTTGTGCATTTATGAGATATTCACCATAAAATTCTTTTTTACCTGTGGATGGGTTGCGAGTAAAACCAACTCCCGTTGCACAATCGTCGCCCATATTGCCAAAAACCATGGCTTGGATGTTGACAGCTGTGCCTAGATTGTCTGGTATTTTGTTTATTTGTCTGTAGGTGATAGCTCTTTGGTTGTTTCAGCTGGCAAAAACAGCATCTCTTGCCATTTTTAACTGGCCATACACATCTTGAGGGAAATCTTTGCCACTTTTGGCTTTAACAATTTTTTTGTATTTTTCTACCAAATCTTTGAGATCAATGTATGAGACCTCATAGTCATATTTTAATCCTTTTTGCTCTTTGAGCTTGTGAAAATATTCTTCAAATTCTGATTTGTCGATGCCAAGCACCACATCGGAAAACATCATCACAAATCTTCTATATGAATCAAAAGCAAATCGAGGATTATTGGTTTTTTGTGACAATGCCTCTACGGTTTTGTCGTTGAGTCCTAGATTGAGGATGGTGTCCATCATGCCAGGCATGGAAAACTTTGAACCAGATCTCACAGATACCAACAATGGATTTTTGTGGTCACCAAATATTTTGCCAGTGGCTTTTTCTAATTTTGAGATGGCTTTTTTGACTTGATCTTCAAACCCAGTGGGCAATTTTTTGTTGTGATCATAATAGTAGTTGCACACTTCGGTGGTGATAGTAAATCCTGGAGGAACTGGCACGCCAATATTTGTCATCTCTGCCAAACCAGCGCCTTTGCCACCAAGCGTATCTTTCATTTTGCCATTGCCTTCAGCTTTACCATTTTGGAAGCTGTAGACATATTTTTTTTCTTTTGATGTGGACATAATTGTTTTTTAATTTTTAACAAGAAATATAATAACAGAGAAAAAACAAAAAATCAATAAATGTTTTTGGCTTGACAAATAAAAAACAAAGTGTTAGTATTTGTTTATCTATATGTACCTTATACAAAAATGGAGGTTAAAATGAAACATAAATTTTTTGTTGTGCTGTGCCAAGGACTTTCCAATACAGGCAAAATTTCCCCACAAACACAAAATGTTTTTTTGAAAATGACAGAGCTCTTCCCCACGCAAAAGCCCGATCTTGTCATTATTTCTGGTGGATATAAACACAAAAACGGCGCCACCGAAGCAGCATCTGTTATTGACTTTATGTCTCAAAACAGAAATCTTCACCCATCAATAAAAAATATTGAAAGAGCTGATTTGTTGGTAGAAAATTCCTCAACCATGAAGAAAGGTGGAACGATATCAAACCTTAAAGAAACAAAAACCCGCGTTAAGAGCACAATATTAAATTCCAACAAAACAATATACTCATGCCCCACTCTAGAAAAACACATAAACTATCGAGTTGTCGTATTTACTTCAAAGTTGACCACCTATCGGACGACTTTGGTTGCCAATAAAATATTTGGCAAAGAAAAAGTGTCAGTTGTGGGAGTGGAAGTTCCTTTCAGAGGTAATATCCAAACCCGATACAGCTCTAGGACCTATTTTATTTTATGGAACTGGATGCTCAATATTGCGACTCTCTTGCTCCTTCCATTTATTTAATCGCTTCACAAAAGGCCGTTAATCGTAACGGCCTTTTAACTTTTTAAACACCAGCCAAAATATAAAATATTTTGGCTGGTATTTTTGATATTTAGTTTTTCATAAACTCTCTTGACGACTCTAGTTCCAAAGACAATATTTGAGAGAATTTTTCTTTGCCGATGGTGACTCCATATATCACATTGGCGCTCGACATAGTAAGTCAATTGTGAGTGATAATGAGATATTGGGTTTGATTGCTCAAGTCCTTGAGAATATTGGAGAATTTCCTGGTATTTTCTTCATCAAGAGCGGCATCCACCTCATCAAGCACTAACAATGGCGGCTTGCTTTGTGACACGATTGCAAAAAGCAATGCAATAGATACCAAACTTTTTTCTCCGCCCGATAATGCTTCAATGCCATCGAGTTTTGTTTTTGGAAGTTTCACTTTTATTTCTATGCCAATTTTTTTCTCGTTGTCTGTTTCTTGGATTAACATTGGTTCTTCTGTTTCGTCTTTGGATGTTTTTATCTTGTCTTTGATATCCACTACTTCGAGGTTGCCTTTGCCCCCACCAAAAATCATTTCTAAGTACTTATTGAAATCTTTGTTGATGGCGTCAATAGACCCTTGAAATGTTTCGTTGATTTGTGTGGCTAGTTCTTTGATGATTTGTTTCAAATCGAGCACTGCCTTTTCTAAATCCGCTTTTTGAATTTCCAAAAATTCTATTCTTTTTTGAGTGTCGTTGTATTCATCGATAATATTTTGATCCACACTTCCTAGCTCACTCAAAACTGCTCTTAATTTTTCAATTTTGTAGTAAAGGCCGCTAAGATCGCTTTCTGACAAAACCATTTCTTCTTGTTGATGCTGTACAATGCTGTCAAAATCAAAATTGAGCGATTGTATTTGGTTTTTGATGTTGTCGATGTTGATGTTGTTGCGTTCATGGTCAATCGACAATTTTTGTTTTTGGGACTGCAAATTCATGAGTTCTTTTTGCTTTTGCTCTATAAACCCAAATGACGATCTTTGTTTTTCTGACTCTTGAGCTATTTGGTCTTCAATGTCGTTGGCCGATTGTTCTTTTTCGTTTATTTTGCGATCAAGTTCTTCGGTTTTTGTCTTAATGGACAAAATGTTGTCTTTTAGCGTTTCTATTTCTGCTTTTAGGGTCTCTGACTGATTGGTGCGGTCGGGCGTGGATGGCTGATGATTTTCTTCGATTGGCTCCAAAAGCAATCCATCGAGTTCTTTTTCTATTGACAAAATATTACTTTTCACAAGATGAATATCGCTGCTTTCTAGAATATTTTTGATGAGTTGTTTTATGGTGCTGATTTTTGATGAAATCAAAGATATTTTGATGTAGGTGGGTTTTTGGATAACTATGTTTGGGTGTGTCGAGGTGCTTTCTTTTTCAATGGCCAATATCTTTTCATCGAGCTTACCTTCTATTTTAGCCATTTCGTAGACCAAGTTTTGTTTTTGTAAAACAAGTTCTTTGGCGATTGCTTCTATTTCTTTTTGTTTTTGAGTGAGCAACATAACCGTGCTCTTACCTTCTGATTGTTTGTCCAAAAATCCTAGTTTTTCTTTTTCAGTGTTTATTATGTTTTCCAAATCTGTTATCAGTTGGTCTATGTGTTGTATTTGTTCTAAAACAATTTTGTTGCTATCAATCAAAACTTTATGCTTGTAGCCAAAATATTTTTGACTTAGAGCCAAAAGCTCATCTTGATATTCTTTTTGTTTGTCAAAGCGCGAAACATATCTTTTGAGAGATCTAAAATGAGGTAATATTTCGTTGACCAGTGAAGACACTTTGTCTAAATTCGTGTTGGTGTTTTGAAGCTTTCTCTCAGAGGCATCTTTTTTCATTTCTAGTTGACGCAATCCCAAAATTTCCTCAAACATCACTTTTCTCTCTTGGGGCGATACTTTTAAAATATTTTCTATGCTGCCCTGAGAAATAATCGATAGCCCTTTGGTGCCAAGCTGCAGTGAAGCCAATAGCTCCACCAAATCTTTTTGGCGAGCATCTTTTTTGTTTAAAAAATATTCTGTTTTACCGTCTTTGTAGATAATTTTTTCTATTTCTAAAGTGTTGACATCAATAATATCAGGACGGTTGATTTCATCAAAAACTAATTTGACTTTGGCGCTTTGGCCTGCCGGTTTAAATTCATTGCCACTAAAAATCAAATTGACACTGCTATCAGTGCGTAAGTTTTTTGAACTCTGTTCTCCCAAAACTCAACGCAAAGCGTCCACAACATTTGATTTGCCAGAACCATTTGGCCCGACTACTGCACTAATGCCTTTAGGAAATTGCAAAACAACTTTGTCGGCAAAAGATTTAAATCCTTTTATTTCTATTTCTCGTAAATGCATGATATATGTTTAATAAATTACAAATATAATAATAGCAAATTTTGGAAATATAGTAAAGAACTTTAATTTAAAAAAGCAACAGACGTTGCTTTTTTAAATAGGTATATTTTAAAAACGGTTTTTATGTCCTGGCTGGCAATCAACAATTTTGTTACAACAAGTGCTTTTGTTTTGATATATATTCTTCGCACTTTTTTAGCACCTTTTCCACGAAGTCCTGGTATTGTTTGGCTTCCTTGGTTGTTATGGTGGTTAGCTCCCCATAGATGTCTGCGTTTCTCTTTTGACGCATGCGGCCACCAATAACATTTATGTCATTTTCTCCCAATAATTCAGCCAAGCTTTCAATAATCATTATGTGATGACCATCCTTACTTTTTATGCGATAATTTTTTGTTGCTATGAGAGTAATTCCCATTTGTATTAAGGCCAAATAAGAAAAATGAAATTTTACTTCTGGAGTTTTTGATGACAGAGCAATATAAAAATTGGACTTGGCTTTGGCTAAGTATTTTTTTAACGACACTTGGTCAAACGATTGCTTTTTTAAAAACTCGCTTTTAAACGCCATTTAGATAATTTGTATTATTGGTTTTTTAAGCACACTACTTAAAAAATTATCTTTTGATTTTATTTTTCTTTCGTATTCTTTGGTTGAATACTCCACAGGGTTTATTTCCAATTTTCACTCTTTTTGTAGTTGAGCAAGTTTTTTGCTTAGTTTTATGCCATCGTGGCTCCCAACAATCAATATATCTAGATCGCTGCTAGGATTAAGCTTGTTTTGTGCATATGATCCAAAAATAAATGCATTGTCAATTCCGCCTATTGCCAACAGCTCTTCTTTTAATATTGCTTCTATCCCAAAGGTTTGGCTGACGATTTTTTCATATTCTTTCAAAAAACGAAAATCGTTGTTTAAAAAGAAATAGCGCTGATTGCCGATATATTCATCCAATAAAATTTCGTTCTCATATAGTTCCAACAATTTTTTGTGAACATTCGATTTGTCTTCTTGTATAAATTTTGCTATTTGGCTAATATAAAACTTTTCTTTTTTGTGTATAAAAAAGAAGTTTAAAATTTTTTGTGCTGTTTTGGATTTGATATTATAAGGCATGTTTAGTGGTTATTATTTACCACGTTTGTGGTGGATATCTACCACAAGTATACAAAATTATTTATTTTTTGTCAATACTCGAGCCACTATTGCTTTCAAAGCTCTTTAGACAAAGCGTTTTCAGCTGCTTTTTCTTCGGCGTCTTTCTTGGATCACCCTTCGCCAATGCCCATTTCTAAATTGTTGATCGATACTCCCACAGTGTAGAAAACTTGATGCGCTGGGCCTTCGGATTTTAGCACTTTGTAGGTTGGTGCTTTTTTGTAGAGTTCTTGCATCTTTTCTTGCAATAAACTTTTTCAGTCCTTTTGGTGGGTTTTGCTGGCCACTTCGTGCACAAAATTTTTCACAATATCAAGAATAACATTTTTGGTCACAGTAAAACCTTGGTCTAAATAAATAGCTCCAAAAATTGCTTCCACAGCGTCTGCCAAAACATAACATTTGAGCTTTGATTCGTCAAAACCATTGTCTTTTAATTGATTCAAAAATTGATCAACACTCATTCGCTCTCCTTTGGATATAAACAAATACTTTTCCAAAGACATTGATATGGCAATTTTTGAAAGCATTAAAGAATTGACTAGATTGGACCTGAGCGGAGTCAACACTCCTTCCACATAGTCAGGAAATTCAAAGTATATAAAGTCCGACACACACAGTTGCAAAACAGCGTCCCCCAAAAACTCCAATCTTTCATTGTGATTATAGGGTCATTTTCTGTTTTCGTTGAGAAAAGAGCTATGGGTGAGGGCCTCCAAGAAAAGTTCTTTTTTGCGAATTTTGATTTTGAACATCTCCTCAAAGCTCCCTAAAAGCTCTTCTTCTTTCTTCATGGAAAGTTGCATTTTTATTCGTTTATTGGTTCATTAATATTCTCTTCTGCTAACGCTTCATCGTCTGCTTTTGGTGTTTCTTCATCGTTTTGAGAAACATCTTCTATTGTTTTGTAGATTGTGCCTAGCACGCCGTTGATAAAGCTATAAGAGTTGTCGCTGCCAAAATTTTTGGCAAGCTCCACTGCTTCATTGATAGCCACTTTTGGCGGAACATCTTTTGAATTTTCAAAAAGTAACTCATATATACCCAGGCGTAAAACATTGCGATCCACTGAGTTGATTTGAGACAATGGTCTTTCAGGGGCTGATTTTTCAATGATGTTGTCTAATGCCTCTTGGTTGTTGATAATACCCAAAACCAAATTTTTTGGAAAGTCCTTGTCTGATAAATCTTGTGCGAGATTGGCAATATTGCGATCTATTATTTCGCCAATGTCTTTTTCATTTTTTCACATTTCTCATTCATATAGCGATTGTAGAGCAATCATTCTGCTAAAATGTCTTGATGCCATAGGTTGTTGCTTACTTTGTAAAATTTAGAAATTCGAATATATCTATTCTAAACTCTAAACATCACAAAATTTTTATTAATTTGGATAATATTTTAATGGCGAAAAAAGTAAAGTGCTTTTTTCGCCATTAAACATTATTTATCTTTGAGTTCTCTTTGTTTTGCTTTCTTTTCTTTTTTATCAAGACCCTTTAAAACATCTACCATAACTTTGCCTTTGTAGGTTCCACAATTACCACAAATCTTGTGTGGCAATGCTGGTTCTTTACATTTTGGGCAGTTAATTAGGTTTTGGGTGTCTAGACCATGGTGTGATCTTCTTTTGTTGGTTCTTGATTTTGTATGATGTCTTGCTGGTAATGCCATAATGTTGCGTTTTACTTTGTAAAATTTAGATGTTTTGCTTCTAAATGTTACTATTTTTATTAAACTTGTTTTTTGCTATATGGTTTATTATATCATAAATGTTTATATTTTGCAATCCCCCCAAACCAACCCGCCAATTCTGGCGGGTTGGGAATGTCCCCCAACTTTTAAAACAGCTTTGCGCTGATTTAAAGGTTGGGGCCTACGGCTAATATTCTAAATAAATATAGCGTGGTGATAAAACAGAAAATAAAAAGGCCTCGGCATCAGCCGAGGCGCGAGAATTATTTGCGAGTCGTTTTTGTATTCGATCTCCTTCTTAGTTCTTTATCGTAGACATCTAGCTCAACACGATCAGCAATAACTACAATATTTTTTTTCCAATATGAAAAAATGTCTTCCTTTGGCTGTTTCTTCTTTTTGGCCACAACAACCTCCTTTCTTTTTTAAAGCTGCTTTTTAATTATTTAAATATTATCTGATAAAATTTCTCTTGTCAAGCCGATTACGCAACAAACGCCTTTAACCCGTCAATTAGAAAGGACGACCGTGAGGTCGTCCTGTTGAGTGTGAAAGATAGTGATGGCGTTATTTGTCGCCTTTTTTGGGAAATCTAATTATCAAAATGCCTTTGTCATCAAAATTGGCAGCAGCGTTGTCGATATCCACATTGGATGGCAAAACACATGTTCTGGAAAAAGTGCCTCAATAACACTCGTGTTTGATGTAGTCGTCATTGCCCACAATTTCTGGTTCTTTTCTTTCTCCGCGAA
>CAYGJE010000011.1:0-8335 GCA_964350215.1 uncultured Candidatus Saccharibacteria bacterium
TACCTAGGGCGCTTGTGCTGTAGCAACCACGATTGGTGTGGTTGCTACTTGTTTTAGTTTTGTAACGTTGTTGGCACTGAAATTGGAGTGTTTATTTCTAAAATATCAGGGCTGACTGGTAATGTGGTTGTGGTGGTGGTTGTTGTGGTCGTGGTTACATCAAAAGAAGCAGTGTTTAATTCCCTTTTTTCAGGAGTTCTTAGTTTTCTAAAATTGTAGTAATATCTCATTACCTCATCGGCTAATGGAATAGTGACCACTGATCCTTCTGGTGGATCTTCAAGTAACACCAATATCAACACTTCAGGATCATTTACTGGCGCAAAGCCAGTAAATAACGCATTAGTTTTTTTGCCACCATGTGTTTGAGGGGTACCGGTCTTGCCGGCTATTTCCATGGGTATGGTTTTCATTAATCTGCCTGATCCGTCGGTAATCATTTGACGCATACCTTCTTTTACTATTTTGAAGTCCGCTGTATCAATATCCACTTTTTTTAACACTTTTTGTTTTTGCGTAAAAACAACTTTGTCATTGTCGTCTATTATCTTTGATACAATATATGGCTGCATGACTTTGCCTTCATTGGCAATAGCACCAACATAATATGCTATTTGAAGGGGTGTTAAAAGTAAATCACCCTGCCCTATAGAAACATTGTAAGTATCACCAATAAGTCAATTTGGATTTTCCTTATTGACTCTTTTTTTGTATTCTGGGTCAGGCAAAACACCTTCTGCTTCGTAATCCAAATCAATATTTAGCTTTTTACCCAAATGAAACTCTTCTCAATATTTTTTGAGACGAGTAACTCCAAGACCTGGAATATCTTTGTAGCCACCGCCAATAGCATAAAAATAAATATTACATGAATCAGCAATTGCTTTTCTCATGTCCACTAGTCCATGAACTTTTCAGTCCCTAAAAATAGCTGGCTTGTCTGGGTTGTAGGGGTTTGGTATTATTATGGATTCACCTGCTCTTATTTTGTCTAGTGGGTCTATTAGTTTTTCTTTAAGTGCTGCTAAAGCCACCAATGGTTTTATGGTAGACCCCGGAGCGTAAAGTCCTGATATTATACGGTTAATAAATGGATTGTTTTTGTCATTAATTGTTTTTTGGATAACTTCCTTTGGCGACCCAGTTGAAAATGCCTCCACATCCACGCTTGGTATACTTACCATGGCAAGCACTTCACCGGTTTTGGGATTAGTCATGATGGCTGACGCCTTGCTTAGTTTTAATTTTTCAGTGGTCTTGATCATGGCTTCGTAGAGAAACTTTTGCAAGTCCCGATCAATGGTGGTGACCACTCGATTACCGCTCTTTGGCTCTATAATGCCCAATTCAGGGCTCATTTTTAATCGAGCATCCACTTCTAGCAATTTTTTACCTGAAATACCGTGTAAATATTTTTCATATTTTGATTCCAAACCAAACTTACCAATAAGATCTGCTATTGGATAATCAGGAAACTTTTTGTTTTCTTCTTCATCCATACGACCAATATAGCCAACAATATGAGAAAACGCTAAAGGATCGTAATATGATCTATTGTAATCCTCAATCAAATGAAAGCCCATTCTGTCATTTTCTTTTATTTTGGCTTCAAAAAGTCGCGCCTCAGTGCTACTGACGCTTGTTTTGATTAAAACTGGTTCATAGGAATTTGGTCCTAATTTGCTAATAATCTTTGACAAATCTTGGCTTGGTATTTCAAATACTTGCGAAACCTGACTGATTATGTTTGTGTTGGGTTCTGATTGTGATTGATGATAATCTCTTGGCAACAAAATCAAACTCAAAGATGTTTTATTAGATACTATTGGCTTGTTGTAGCGATCATAGATAACTCCTCTAGGTGCTTTTATCAAAATATATCTCAGACGATTTCTTTCTGATACAATGTAGTTTTCTTTGCCTTTTACAATACTCAAATAAAAAATCCTGCCAAACAATACAAAAAAAATAATTAAAACTGTTAAAACCACTTTTATTATGTTGATTTCCGAAATGGGAGTTTCTAATCTTTCATAGGGCTGATTGCTGTTGACGGCTCTTTTGTCGATGAGTATTTCTTCGAAAGATATTTTGTTTTTTTTATATTGTTGTCTCATTTTTGGTTTTGTTAAAAATCCATATTATAAAAAATATTGCAAATGTTATTAACCCTTGTTTGAGATATTCTTGGTTAAAATAAAATCCTTTGTGAGTAAAAATATCTTGTATAATAAATGTTGAAAAATAAATTGTTACAAAAATTAGCCCAGTGACTATTTTGGACATAAAAGTTTTGTATTCGAATATGCTTTGCAGCACAAAAGAAAGCAAAAAAAATAAAATAAATAAAAAAGAGTTTATTGGAAATTTAATGGCATTGATGCTGTCCAAAATGAGCCCGCCAAAAATTCAATATCAAATGCTTTTTTCAAAGCCAATTTTGAGTGACAAGGTGATCAAAAAAATCAAAATCAAATTGGGTCGAGCAAAAATATTGATATTGGGCAAAACAGCAAAAGTAAGGAATATGGTGGCTACAAAGAAAAATATATTTTTGTACATGTCGAAAGTGTTTTATTGCCTATGGATAATTTGTTATAACAAAAACATTTTGCACTCTTGGGAGCTCAAAAAATGGCTCGATAGTAACATTTTTTTGGTTGGTGGATTTAGTGTCTTTGATTGATTTTACTTTGCCCACAAGCAAACCTTGAATAAAATCTTTGTTTTCGTTGGAAGTGATAAAAACATCTTTGCTTTCAAAAGTGCTGCCATCGGGATAAAACTTGAGGACCAAAGACCCTGATCCATCTTTTTGCATAAGCGACAGAAAATCTTTATCGAGGTTTATAACGCTCAAACTAATACTGCTGTTGTATATCGACATTACTTTGGAATATGTTGGCGCTATTTCAATAATTTTGCCAACTAGCACATTATCGGGTAAAATAACGTTCATTCCTTTTTTGAGTCCGTCATTTGTCCCTCGATCAATAATAAAAACACCATCTATCCCAGTAAGATCGCCCAACAAAACTTTTGCTGGCACAATGTTGAACTTGTGTGATTCGGAGTTTAATATTTTGTGAAGTTTTTCATTTTCAAATTTGAGTATTGAAATAGCGCCATTATTTTTGGAAAACATTTGCTCTTGTTCTTTGAGGCGATAGTAATCAGCCCTCATTTTTGAAAAGTTTCAAAAATCAGCTAAAAATTGAGTTATCATGCCTGTTTTTTGTTGAACTGGCTGAGTGACTGCTAAGGCCTTGGCAGTTAAAGTTTTAAAAAAATTGCCAAAAACAAACACCCCCAAAATTCAAATAATAGCTACAAAAAATATATGAAAACCGTGGTTGTTGTTGCGATTATTTTTTTTGTTGGATGTGTGTAATGTCATAGCTTTTTAGTTTAGTTATTTTGTGTTGATTGCTGATAAAAGATAATTTTTCATGGCATCAAAATTTTCCAAGATAATGCCTTCTCCTCTGACTACTGTGTTGATAGGGTCATCAGCCAAATTGACTTCTAATCCTGTGGATGACTCGATGAGTTTGTCCATGCCTTTAAGCAAGCTACTACCGCCAGTCAAAAGAATACCATGATTCATGATATCTGGGATGAGTTCTGGTGGGGCTGTCTCTATTGTGTTCTTGATTGTTTGTATTATAATTTCAAGTGATTCGCCAATTGCATCTCGAACTTCCTTTTCGGTTATTTTGATTTCTTTTGGAAGACCCTTAGTAAGGTCTCTTCCTTGAATAATCATATATTTTGGATCGCCAGCTGTGTGCGTTGGAACTGCAGAACCAATGTTAATTTTAATTTTTTCGGCTGTTTGTTCACCAATTGCCAATTTAAAATTGTCTTTGATGTAGCGAATGATGTCTTCGTTGAGCTTGTCGCCAGCAATGCGAATGTTTTGAGACACAACCACTCCGCCCAAAGATATAATAGCTACTTCAGTGATGCCACCGCCCATGTCCACAATAAGATGACCTTTGGGTTCTTTCAAAAGTAGCCCGCTGCCAACAGCAATGGCCAAAGATTTTTCAATCAAATAAATTTCTTTTGTGCCAGCATTATGAAAAATGTCTTCCACTGCCTTTTTTTCTACTTCAGTACAATTTGATGGCACACCTACTATGGCTCTCTTGGCATATCAAAATTTGCCGGCCTTGTTGCTTTCACGAATTTTTTGAAACAAATGACTAATCATTTTTTCGGCTACTTCAAAATCAGAAATAACACCGTTGACCAATGGTTTGGTTACAGTGATATGTTGAGGGGTTTTGCCAATCATGGCTGAGGCCTCTCTGCCGATGGCCACTATTTGATCGGTTTTGTTGTTGACTGAAACAACGGATGGCTCGTTTAGGACAATGCCCTTGTTTTTGAGATACACTGATATTTTGCTGGTTCCTAAATCCAACCCAAACTCATGAGAAAGTGTGTTTGCATTGAATATCTTTTCAAAAAATTTTATCATAGTTTGTGTTTATGATTTATTAATATATAAAATAAAACAAAACGTCTTTTATGGTCACAAAAATAACCACTACTATCAAGAATGCGAGACCAACGCCCACAGAATAATTTTCTATTTTGCTACCGATTTTTCTGCCGATAACTTTTTCTATCAAAAGTAATAAAATTCTTCCGCCATCTAGGCCTGGTATTGGTAGCAAGTTGACGATAGCAAGATTTATAGAAAAAGATGCTAAAAACGCAATCAAATACACTGATCCCATTTTTGATATACTATTGGTCATTACAGCAATGCCAACTGGACCAGACACGTCATGGGTGTCGGATTTTAAGTTGAATATTGACCCAAACACGCTACCAATGGTTTTGAAAAACATGGAAAATGTTTTGGTGACCATATTGAACGCTTCCACAAAATTTCTACCAAATGGGTATGAATACACCACTGCTGGCATCAAACCAACTCCTATTGGACCATCATTTTCAGGATGTTCTATTCTTGGTGTCACTATCACAGTTTTTTCTGTTGTTTTGGATTTGACTTGTAAATATATTTCACGCCCTTTGTTGTTTTGCACAAAATGTTCAAAGTTTTGAAGTGGCTTTTGATTGTCAAAATCATCTTCTTTGAGTCCGTAGTTCAAAATCTTGTCATTGACCTTGATGTTGGCCAACATAGCTGGAGAATCGGGCTTGACCATGGTGATATTTATCTCTTCTCTTTTGATTATGGCGCCTTTGTCTAGGTAGGCATATATTTCATTAAAATCGCCAATGAGTGGCAATCCCACAAAAAGGAGCACTGCCAAAATGCCATATCCCAAAACCAAATTATTGAACACACCAGCGCTCAAAATGACTATTTTTTGTCATAATTTTTTGGAAGCAAAGCTGTCAGGATCGTTTTGGTTTGATCCATCTTCACCATATATTTTAACAAAGCCACCTAACGGCAAAATATTGAGAGAAAATTTTGTGTTTTTAATTTTTCTTTTAAAAAATGCTGGCGGAAATCCAATGCCAAATTCTTCTACTTTAACTTTAAAAAGCACGCTAAATAAAAAATGCCCTAATTCATGAACTAAAACAAGTATTGTTAAAATAAGAATAAAATATAGCATGTAAAAAATTTAATGGATTTATAATCAAATTAGATCTCTTTGAGTTCTTTTATTTTTTTGTCGGTCAACATTTCGGCATTGTCGTTGGCCTTGTCAATTTCTTTTTGGATTTCTTTTTCTAGAAAGATTTTTTGGTCTTCAGACATTGTTTTGTCGTTGAAGCCAGTATTGACTTTTTTGATGGCGATTTCTCGATGTTTTTTGATTTCTACTCGACAATTTTCCTTTTCTGAATTGGCCACTTTTATAAGCTGGTCTCTTCGGTCTTGGGTAAGTGCTGGAAAAATCAATCTAACAAATTTGTCTTCTTTTTGAGGGTTGACTCCCAAGTTTGAACTCTCCACTCCTTTGACAATGTTGTTGAGTATGGTGCTGTCTCATGGTTCAATTATGATCACGTTTGGCGGCTGAATTACTAAATTCGCCAATGTTTTGAGGGGCGAATTTGAACCATAACATTCGATGTTGATGTTTTCAACCAATGTTACTGCCACTTTATTTGAACGGATAGAGGCAAGCTTTTCTGCAAAAAAGTTGAGGCAATTTTTTAAATTGTCTTTTAGCTCTATCAAATAATTGTCGTCAGCCATAATATGAGTGTTAATTTTTTATTAAGTAGATTTTATCAAAAATAAACATAAAATGCAAGCACCCAAAATAACAAAAAAATCGCCCCATTACTGGGGCGATAAGAACATTTCGATCTTGGTGTGGTTTTCATCTTGATTGTATATTCTAATTTGCAAATCATTTGGTATTTGCTTGAAAGCAATTTGAGCTTTTAGTATTTTTTGGTCTAGTTCTTTGATATTGATTTGTTGTTTGATAAGAAGCTGTAAAAAATCTTGATGAATTTTTGCCAAAGATTGGTCGCTTAGAATAAAATGTTTAAGGATGTGCATTGGTGTCAATTTGTAACCCTGGTTTGTGAAATCAGGAAAAAAAATATGGAAGAAAATTTCTTCTGAGATTTGTTTTTGTTTTTTGGTTTTTCGCGTGATGGTTGATTTTATGGTTGATATTCTTTTTTGAAAAGTTTGATTTAAAAACATTTCTGAAAAGAAAATGTCATTGATCAACAATAC
The DNA here is from genome assembly GCA_964350215.1 of uncultured Candidatus Saccharibacteria bacterium. GTDB lineage: Bacteria > Patescibacteriota > Minisyncoccia > UBA6257 > JAKLIH01 > CAYGJE01. The sequence goes on from CAYGJE010000011.1 coordinate 6,692, forward strand.
GTCTCTGTTGTCAAAAACAAATTTTATCCTTGGGTTGCATTTAAAATTTTTATTCGAGCCAACTGTTTTGTAAAATATTTGATCGTTTTTTCTAGAAGAAAGATTTATAGAGCCAATTTCTTGAAGCTGTCTCCATATTTTGGGTCCTATTTTGCAATATTGTCTTTCGGTTAATTCAGCGTTTTTGACTCTTTTGGGTATTTCTACTCCTATTTTGCTGTTGTGATGTCTATTGTATGGTGTTGACCCCTTGAGCCCTATTTCCAATACAATTTTGTTGCGGTCGATGTCTATGATGGCAAAAACATTTGTGCCATTGCTGTTGACATATGACTCTATAAGATTGCCATTTTTGTCAATCAGCCAGCAAATGGTTGCAAATTTTTTGAGCGAATTAATGTCTTTATTGTTTTTTTGGTTCTTGGTCATCAAATATTCCTTTTTCGGCAAAAATAACTTCCATTTTGTCTTCTGATGTTTTGCCTATGAGCATCAATTTCTGATCCAAAATAATTGGCAATAGCCCTTCCTTGTAAAGCATGACTGCTGATAAAAAAGGATTTTTAATGCCGAATTTTGCAAACACATCTTGCCTTATCATATTGGTAAGAAGTGCCATAAATGCGTGGTCAATACTTCTAAAATATTGACTTCTAGCACACGGGTTTTTCAAGAATAATTTTGAAATTCTTATGTCTTTAGATGCCAGTTGCCTGGAGAGTTTTTGAATTTCTTTGAGCGGAGCATTAGTTTCAAAATTTGTAAAAAAATATTCTGCGTTTCCTGGTCCAACAATTTTGGCAATTTCATCTTTCAGATATTCAACTCTACTGAAGTCACTTCCCCAGGAAAAAAAGTTGCCTAGAGGAAGGTTTTGACTGAAAATTCCCTTTATTCTTGAGCCGAGTTTCTTTTCAAAAAAGAGATTATAGCCACGTGACTTTTGGACTTTAGTGGCTTCTTTTTGATTAAAAATGGAAATGTGTTTTGGATATTTTTGACCGTCAATATTTTTGTCCAAAACATCAATATACATGCCAAGTGCTTTAGCTGGCAAATAATCACGCCATGGGTTCCACCATAATGGTTTTTCTGCTGCATTACACACAATATTCCAATTGGCTTTATTCATGATGTTACCGCCATTAAAGAAAATCGAAAATTCCACTTTTTCCTCTTTGTCGTTGGGTATTTTACCTTCATGGGCCTTACCAGAAGGTAATGAAAAAAAATAATCGTCTGGTGTCACAAAAACAAAAAATTGTATCATTTAAATCCCCTTTCTTCTATAAATATTTATTTATTAAGATGCAAGTTGTTGGTTTTAGGTTACCATAAAAAGATTGCCAAGTCAAATAAAAACGGGCGCGGAAAACTTGGTTTCCCGCGCCCGTGTTCATTTTGTTAGTAGTCAGACATGCCTTGATTTGCACTGCAACTATCACAAGCATCTTTCTTTTCTGGTTTTTCATAGACAACTGCTTTGGTTGTCAAAAACATACTTGCCACTGACACCGCATTTTGAAAAGCCGATCTCACGACTTTGGTTGGGTCAATAATTCCCTTCTCCATGAGATTGCCGTATTCTAGTTTGTCGGCATCATAGCCAAATCACAATTCTTTTTCATTTTTTACTTTGTCAAT
>CAYGJE010000011.1:8435-12022 GCA_964350215.1 uncultured Candidatus Saccharibacteria bacterium
AATCTTTCTTGAAGTTTTTCTTTGTCATAGTCGCTATCACAATTTTCAATTTGTTTTTTGATTTGGTTGACTCTTTCGTCAATTTTGGCTTTGTCTCCATTGCCGCCAACTATAGTGGTGTTGTCTTTGCTTACAATCACTTTGTGGGCCTTGCCCAACATTTCTATTTCCACTTTTTCTAATTTCATGCCCAGATCAGGAGTTATAACTGTGCCTTTGGTGATTATGGCAATATCTTGCAACATTTCCTTTTGACGATCACCAAATCCAGGCGCTTTAACAGCCACAGCTGTAAACGCTCCTCTGATTTTGTTTAACACCAATGTTGCTAACGCCTCGCCATCCAAATCATCGGCAATTATCAAAAGTTCTTTTGATCCCGATTGGACCAATTTTTCTAAAAGTGGCAACAAATCCTTTATCACTGAAATTTTTTGATCAGTAATCAAAATATATGGGTCTTCCAAAACAGCTTCCATTTTGTCGGTATTGGTGGCCATGTAAGGTGAAACATATCCTCGGTCAAATTGTAAACCCTCAACCACTTCTTTTGAAAGCCCCATTGTTTGAGAGTCCTCCACAGTAACCACGCCATCTTTACCAACAGTGGAAATAACATCAGCAATCATTTGACCAATTTCTCGGTCTCTGGCTGATATGGTGGCAACATTTACAATGTCTTCATTTTTGGAGACCTCTTTAGAAATATTTTTTAATGCTTCGATAATTCTTTGGCTGGCTTTGTCCATGCCTCTTTTTACTGACATTGAATCAGCTCCAGCTACAATATTTTTTATTCCTATTTGTATCATTGATGTTGCAAGCACTATGGCTGAAGTTGTGCCATCTCCGGCATTGTCGCTAGTTTTTTCTGAGGCCTCTTTGACTATGGACGCACCTAGATTTTCCATTTTATCTTCTAGTTCTATTTCTTTGGCAATAGTAACACCATCATTTGTAATATGTGGCGAACCATAGCCCTTATCCAAAACAACATTAGATCCCTTTGGCCCTAAAGTTATTTTGACCACATCGTTGAGTTTGTCAATTCCATTTTTTAATCCTTGTAATGCTTTTTCATTGAATACAATTCCTTTTGACATAATAGTTTCTTTAATATTTTGTTAATGTTTTCGACTTACTCTATGATAGCAATGACATCTGATTCTGAAATCTTTAGATAATCTTTGCCATCAATTTTGATTTCTTGAGCGCCATATGATTTTTCAAATAAAATTCTGTCACCTGATTTTACTTGCATTGGCTTTGTTTCTCCTTTGTCATTGATTTTGCCAGTACCAGCAAAAGCAATTACGCCTGTTTGTATATTTTTGTCTGACGATGCTTCAGGCAAGAAAAGCCCAGACGCTGTTTCTTGTTCTTTGCTTTCCACTTCTACTAGTATGTTGTCGTTTAGTAATTGTTTTATCATATTTTACTTTTAATTTTTTATTAAAATATATAAACCGACCTTTTATTTTTTAACCTCTCTTGAGATCTTTTCTAAGAGTTCTCTGGCTTCTTTGTGGCTCAATTTTGTGTGTGAAATGCCCCTTACTTTTATTTGAAATAAATTGTTACCATATTCATCTGAGCCATCTGGCTTGAATTCTTGTATTTTCTTTTCTTTTAGAAGATTATTAAGCAACTCGGTATAGTCCTCTACCGGCTCTTCTGTGTCCTTGGTCACATAATTGAAGTCACCTTCTTGATGTATTTTGAAATTAGGCATATTTTGAGTTTAATTTGTTAACAAAATTGTATCAAAATTTTCACAATTTTTCAATATTGTTACTTTACAAAAACTTAGCTGTATGGCTTTTTTTGTTCTTTTTTATTGTGCTCACATCGCCAAAAGCGATTATTTCTCCGCCTTTGTCACCTCCTTCTGGACCTAGATCAATAATATGATCACAATTTTTGATAATGTCTAGCTCATGCTCAATCACAATTACAGTGTTGCCTTTTTCAACCAGCAAGTTTAAAACTTTTAATAGTTTGTTGACATCATCAAAATGTAGGCCTGTGGTGGGTTCATCTAAAATATACAAAGTTCTACCAGTGTCTCTTTTTGACAATTCCTCAGCTAGTTTTATTCTCTGTGCCTCACCACCCGAAAGAGTGGTAGACGATTGCCCTAGTTTCATATACGATAAACCAACGTCCACTAAAAGTTGTAGTTTTTTCTTCACTATGGGAATATCTTTAAAGAATTTTACTGCTTCGTCAACGCTCATTTCCAAAACCTCAGAAATATTTTTGCCTCGATATGTTACTTGCAATGTTTCTTCGTTAAACCTAGTGCCTTGGCATTCATCACAAACAGTGTACACTGGTGGCAAAAAATACATTTCAATTTTTTTGTAGCCATCGCCTTGGCATGCCTCACATCTTCCACCCTTCACATTGAAACTAAATCTTCCTAGTTCATACCCTCTCATTTTGCTAATTTCTGTTTTGGAAAACAAGTCCCTTATGTAGTTGAATGCTCCGATGTAAGTGACTGGATTTGATCTTGGAGTGCGACCAATTGGTTCTTGGTCCACCAATATACATCGATCAATATAGTTGACACCGTCAATCTTTTTATAGCTATCAGAATTATCAGATCTTGTTTTAAAATATTTGATAATGCCCTGATACAACACATCCAGCACCAAAGTGGATTTGCCTGATCCCGACACACCAGTCACACCAATCATTTTGCCAATAGGAAAAGACACGTCAATGTTTTTTAGATTGTGTTTTTGACATCCAAATATTGATATGTTTTGATTTGTCTCATTTCTTATTTTTTCTTTTGGCAAGGCAACTTTTAGTTTTTGACTAAGATATTGCCCGGTGAGTGATTTTGATTTTAGCAGTTCTTTTGGCGTGCCTTCAAAAACAACTTCTCCGCCATATTTGCCGGCTTTTGGGCCTATTTCTATAACCCAGTCAGCTGCCATAATTGTTTGTTCATCATGCTCCACCACAATTACAGTGTTGTCCATGTCTCTAAGTTTTTTTAGATTGTCGATTAGTCGTTCTTGATCCCTTGGATGCAATCCAACTGATGGTTCATCAAGCACATAGATTATATTTGAAAGTCCAGAACTAATCTGAGTGGCCAAACGAATTCTCTGCGCCTCACCACCCGAAAGAGTGGTAGACTCACGTGAAAGTGACAGATAGTCCAAGCTCACATCTTTAAGAAAAATCAATCTACTTAAAATTTCTTTTAACAAAGGTGCTGCTATTTGTTTTTTGTTGCTAACTAAATTGTCTTTTAGGTTTTCAAAAAACTTTATAGCATCAAACACAGTCATGCTGTTGATTTGAGCAATATTTTTGCCGTCCACAAACACGCTGAGTGCATAAACATTGAGTCGCAATCCATGGCACTCTTCGCATTCAATATTGTGCATATATCTTTCTATTTCTTTTTTGGCTCAGTCCGATTCTGTTTCTTTTCAGCGACGTTCCAAATTGTTGATCACACCTTCAAATTCACCACCTTTATCTTTGTCACCATATAAAATAATATTGATGTTTTGCTCACTAAGATTTTTTACTTTTTCGTCCATAGAAAATCCATATTTTTCAGC
>CAYGJE010000011.1:12122-13627 GCA_964350215.1 uncultured Candidatus Saccharibacteria bacterium
TTTGCTCACTAAGATTTTTTACTTTTTCGTCCATAGAAAATCCATATTTTTCAGCCAATCCAGATAGTGCTCATCAATAATATCCTTGACGGCCAACTCGATGAGACATGGATGCTCATGGATGAATAGCGCCTTCATTTAGAGTCAAATCCTTGTTTGGGATCACTAAATCCTTGTCCACTGATATGATATGCCCCAGTCCAGTGCATTTTTTGCATGCCCCTATTGGATTGTTGAACGAAAAAAGTCGTGGTTCTATTTTTGGCATATTAAAACCACAAATGTTACATGCGAAATGTTCACTAAAAATTATATCCTCTTCGTTTTGAATTGAAAAATTGAATTTGGTGTTCTTTTTTATTTCTTTTATATCGCCACTCTTAATGGTCACAATGGCAGCTCCTTTGCCCATTTTGAGAGCAAGCTCAAGCGAACTATACAGGCGGTTCTTTTCCAAGTCCTTGTTTATGGTCAAATTGTCAATCACAATGTCTAGCGTATGTTTTTTGTTTTTGTCTATGTCTTGGTTGATAAGCTCATCTAGCTTTCATATTTTGCCATCAAATCTGCCTCTTGGAAAACCTAGTTTGTATATCTCGTCAATCACATTTTTGTGTTCACCTTTTTTGTCTTGGAATATTGTGGACAAAATCAAAAAATCTGTTTTCTTTGGCAGCTCCAAAATTTGATTTACTATTTGTGATATTGTTTGGCTTTGAATTTTTTTGTGACAATTTGGACACAATGGTTCGCCAATGTTGCTATACAAAATTCTCAAGTAGTCATATATTTCTGTGATGGTGCCAACAGTTGATCGTGGATTTCTCATCAAAGATCTTTGATCAATAGAAATAGCTGGAGATAAATTTTCGGCCTTGTCGATATTTGGTTTATCTTTGACTCCCAAAAATTGTCTTGCATATGATGACAATGATTCCACATATCTTCTTTCTGCTTCGGCATATATGGTGTCAAATGCTAGTGACGTTTTGCCCGACCCAGAAACACCACAAAAAACAACAAATTTGTTTTTTGGTATTTTGATATCAATGTTTTTAAGATTGTGAACCTTCACCCCGTAAAACCTTATGTTATTGTCTTTTTGTTTTGGAGATGTTTTTGTGGTTTTTGTCATGATATTTTTTTATTTTAAGCGAAGCTATTATATCAAATTTTTTCAACATTGTCTATTGTTTTAGCCAAAGTAAAGTCCAAAGTACAACAATGCAACCAGCACCACTTTTGTTTAAAAGTGGTGCTGGTTTAATAATAGCGTTACCTGGTAACGCTAGAATTGGAAATATTGGATTTGTCAAGAAATTGCCGACTTTTGTGCCCATCAATGCTGCCCAAAAACACCTCCCTCTCAAACATAGCGTTACCTGGTAACGCTATGTTTGGAAATATTGGATTAGTCAAGAAAAAGGGAGAGAGTTATTAACTCTCTCCCTGGCTTTAAAAATCAATGTTGCCTGCGAGAATGTTTAAGATCTCCCGCCTTATAT
>CAYGJE010000012.1:0-13260 GCA_964350215.1 uncultured Candidatus Saccharibacteria bacterium
AAAAATCCAGAAGCCATAATGATAGAAAAAAATTTACAACAAGTATCAGACAATTCTTTGATTATAAATTTTGTTAAGGAGGTCTTGGATGCCAATCCAAAGGCAGTGTCAGAATACAAAGAAGGCAAAATCAATGCAATACAGTTTTTGTTGGGACAGGTGATGGCCAAAAGCAAGGGGTCGGCCAACCCACAAACAGCCAAAGATCTTTTGACACAAGAACTCGACAGTAAATAACAAAACAACGACTTGTTTTGTGGAAAAAACTTGTTTTATGGGTGCCAAAATTGTATAATTTTGGCACTTGTATTTTTGACAAAAATCTGATATAATAACTAAATAAAAGGTTCGCTTTTGGATAGTATTTAAAGAACATATTATTTAAAATAATTAATTTTTTTGACATGAAAAACGTAAAAAGTTATATGCTTGAATTGGTGGAAGTAATAGTGGTGGCACTTTTGATAGTGATACCTATAAGAATGTATTTGGTAACTCCGTTTTTTGTGAGAGGTCAAAGTATGGAACCAAATTTTCAAGATAGCGACTATTTGATAATCGACAAATTGAGTTTTAGGTTTTCTGATCCGAAACGAGGCGATATTATTGTTTTTAAAGCCCCATTGGATCCAAAAAGTTTTTACATCAAAAGAATTATTGGCTTGCCAAGTGAAACAGTGGAAGTAAGAGATGGCAAAGTTTTTGTGTTTGATCAAAATGGTCAAAATCCATTGGAGATAAAAGAAGAGTACTTGAACAATCATCCAAACACTCCTGGCAACATCAAAATCAAATTAAAAACAGATGAATTTTTTGTTTTGGGCGATAACAGAGAGGCCTCATATGATTCCCGAGAATGAGGCAGTTTGAGAGAAGACAAAATTGTAGGAAAAGTTTGACTTAGGTTGGCGCCAATAAACAAAGTAAAAGCATTTTCTTTACCAAAGTATTAATAATTTTAAAAACAATGTTATGGCAAAAAAGGGAATTCGTTTTGTGGATATAAAAGAAAAATTAAACCGCAAAGCAGAGCCAAAAAGAACAACTAAAAAAGTCAAATCGATTGACTTTAAGTCGGTCTCAAAAACCAAAGATATTTTTGGTAGAAATCTAAAAATATGAAAATCTTTGGAAGAAAAGATAAACGGGATATTAAGCTTTTATCAGTTTGATGTTATTGAGACCCCCGTCATAGAATACAAAGATTTGGTTTTTAAAGGCGTGTGAAAAAAAGATGATCAACAAAAAAAGAGATTTTTCTTTGTTGAAAAAACTGGTGAAAAAAGCATGGTGCTTAGGCCGGATTTGCTTTCTGGAATGTTGAGAAGCTATTTTGAAAATAAAATGCAAAACTTAAATCAGCCAGTAAGGTTGTATTCGTTGGGACCAGTGTTTTTGGACATTGAAGATAACAACTTCAGCCAAAACAATCAACTCACGCTAGAAGCAATTGGTGATAGCAGCCCAATAGTGGAAATAGAAATGATAAACACTGTTAAAAGGTTACTAGATGACTTTGGCTTTGAAAAAATTAGTGTTGAAATTGATAATATTGGTTGTGAAAAATGTAAAGAGGCCTATGAAAAAGAGGTAAAAAAATATTATCGTGATATCAAGACCAAGGTTTGCACAAAATGCAAAAAACATATAAAAGAAGATTTTTTGAAAGTGCTGGAGTGCAAAGATGAAAAATGTGTAGCGCTAAGAGCCAACTTGAAAAGCTTTGATCAATTTTGATGTACTGATTGCAAAACTCATTTTGCGGCTATTACTGACTACTTGGACTTTTTGAAAATAGAACACTCGTCTGTAGCTGGACTCAACAAATACACATCGTTTGACAACAAAATTGTTTTCAAAATTAATGTTATTGATAAGGAAAGAAAGTATGAGGCAGCAGTTGGGTCAAGACACGATGAACTTATAAGAACAGTGAGCAACAATGGTAAATATGGTGTTGGCTGCAACATCAACACAAATTTGTTGTTTAGATTGTTTAGAGATAACGATCAAAAGGACGGCAAAAAAGAAAAAGATTTTTCAGTGTTTTTGATACAAATAGGAGACACTGCCAAAAGAAAGGCATTTGAGATAGTGGAAAGTTTGAGAAAGGAAGGCATACTTGCAAAAACCAGCTTGAGCAAAGATAGTTTGAGGGCGCAAATATCAATGGCTGAAAAAGAGAAGGTAAATTGCATATTGATTATTGGCCAAGAGGAAGTTATCAGAGGAGAGGTTATTTTGAGGGATTTTCAGTCGGGGTTGCAAGAAAGCGTTTCTTTTGCTAAACTAATACCAAATTTAATAAAGAGAAAACTCGCTAATTAATAAAACTTATAATTAAAAGAAAATAATGGCTATAAAAATTACTAAAAAAGACAAAGAATCAACTTCAGCGTTTTTGTATAGAGTGAGTCAAGTGATACAAAAAAGCGGTGTGCTTATAGAAGCAAACAAAAAACAAAGAAATAAAAAGCAAAACAACAAGCGAGCAGACAAATTGTCGGCGCTACACAAAATCAAAGTCAAAAAAGAAATTGAACAAAAGAAAAAGCTTGGTGTTTTGTATAAAAAATAAAACTTATGATCTGAGAATATTTACTTTTTAATGACAGCAAAGCAGATCGAAAAACTTTGAATGTTGTTAATACGTCGGTAAAAAAAGTTTTGGAAACAAAAACTTTAAAAAAAGTTTTCAGAGAAAAGAACATCAAAAATTTTTCTTTTGCAATTGTTTTGGTAGAAAAAACAGTTGCCAGAAAATTAAACAAGTTTTGAAGAGACAAAAATAAAATTCCCGATATATTGTCGTTTCCAGTTTTGGAAATAGACAAAAAGCAAAAAATTTTGGGAGATATATTTTTGACTACTGACAAAATAATCAAAGATTCAAAAGGAGATATAAAATTGACATTTCAAAAATTGATAGCTCATGGATTGTTACATTTGGTGGGATTTGATCATATCAAAGACAGCGACTATGCGACTATGGATGAAATCGAAAATAAAATATTTCAAGAATTAATCAAAAATTAAAGCAATGTTTATGAAAAACGCCTTATTATCATTGGATGTTGGTACAAACAATATTTATGCGGTTTTGTTTCAATGTGATCAAAAACCGCAAGTGTTGCTTTCTATAAAAAAACCATCTGCCGGTATGAGAAAAGGCGTTATTCAAAACATAAATGAAGTGGTCCAAAATATTGACGGTTTGCTTGAAGAAATAACTAGAGCTAGAGGCAAAAATGTTTCACAGATTATCATGAGCATTGGTGGAGCAAATGTCAGTATGACGAAAAGCAAGGGTATTGCTGTAATTTCGGGTAAAAATAATGTGGTTGATAGAGAAACCATTTTGCGATCGCAAAGTTCATCAAAAGCATTATTTTTGCCACCAGGAAGATCAACGTTGCACGCCATTCCACAAAAATATATTATTGATGGCAATGAATTTGATGTGGAACCTTTGGGTATGAATGGTATGCGTCTCGAAGTTGAAAGCGCTATTGTTGATACTGACGTTATGTCTATCAACAATATTTCTCAAATTGCTGAAAGCACGGGTGTCAAAATATTAAATATTTTTGCTAACCCTCTTAGCGGAACTTATTCCACACTCAAAAGAAGTGAAAAAGATTTGGGAGTTGTGGCTATTGATCTTGGTGCCAGCACAACCACAATGTCTGTTTTTGAAGAAGGTAAGTTAATATTTATGAAAACAATAAATGTTGGCTGTGGCAAAATAAGCGATGACATTGGTGTGTGACTACAAATACCTCAAGAAGAAGCAGAAAAAATTAAATTGAGAGTAGGAGATGCTTTCCCAGACAAAGTGGATGGCAAAGAAATACTAAACCTAAATGATTTTATAGCTGAAGAAGACAAGAAGTTTAAGAAAAAAGATTTGGCAATGGTGATATCGGCTCGACTGGAGCAAATATTTGATTTGGTCAACAAAGAATTGAGACAAATCAATAAATTTGGCAATTTGCCTGGAGGAGTTGTTTTGTATGGTGGTGGGTCATTGATGCCTCATATTGTGGATTTGGCCAAAGAAAATCTTAGATTGTCGGTAAGAATTGCTTTGCCGGAGGTGGAAGGTCATATTGAAGAAGATCCTGGATTTGCAGTGGCTATGGGCAATATAAAATTTATGTTTGAAGACAAGAACTTATCTGATAGCTGTGTCGATGGTTCAGGAGGCGGAATCTTTGGTAAAATATTTAAAATGTTTGACAAATTAAATTTATAATTAATAAAAAACACTAACAAGGGAAAAATGGCAAACACTAACAACACAAAAGAAGAAGATGTAGTAATAAAAAGCTCAAGCGCGACAAGCCCAAGGCCAAAAGTTAAAATTAAAATAATAGGTATCGGGGGAGCTGGTGGCAATATATTGACTCGCATGTACAAGAAAAAAGCTGATGGAGTTGATTTTGTGGCCATAAACACTGATACTCAAGGATTACACTACACCAAAGCAGATCAGAAAATAAACATTGGTATCAATGTTACTAGGGGCTTGGGTGCTGGTATGGATCCGGAAATTGGTCAAAAATCTGCTGAAGAAAGTGCCAAAGATGTTTCTGAAATGTTGGGCAAGCCAGATTTAATTTTTATTGCTGCAGGGCTGGGAGGTGGCACTGGCTCAGGCGCTGCTCCGGTGATTGCTAAGTTAGCAAAAGATACTGGCGCTATTGTGGTGGCAGTAGTCACAAAACCATTTTTCTTTGAAGGTGCAAAAAGAATGGAAATAGCCAATGAGGCCTGAGAAAAATTATTTAGAAATGTTGATTCCACAATAACCATCAACAACGATAGAATTTTTAATATCATTGAAAAAGATACTCCGGTCTTGGAAGCATTCAAGCAAATCGATGAAATCTTAAAGCAAGGAGTTGGCGGTATTTCAGATTTGATAAATTATCCTGGTTTGATAAACTTGGATTTTGCAAATTTGAGAACTATTTTGAAAGATTCGGGTGAATCGATTATTGGCATTGGTAGAGCCAATGGCAAAGATAGAGCTGTGAAAGCAGCTAAGGCAGCTATTGAATCACCATTGCTCGATTTGTCGATAAAAGGTGCTTCAAGAATATTGTTTAATATTAGTGGTCAAAATGATTTGTCTTTGTCAGAGATTACCGAGGCCGCAAGAATTATTACTGATAGCGCATCAAAAGATTCCAAAATTATTTTTGGCGCATCATATGACAATGAACTTAAAAGTGGTGAAATAAAAATTACAGTTATCGCTGGAGGGTTTAATAAAGAAGATGAAGGCGAAAAATTGGTAACCAAAGATCAGTTCGTGTCATTTTTCAAAAAAGAAAACGACGATTTTTATAATCTCAATCAAAAAATGGATGACGAAGAGGTTGTAAGTGAGGAATATGATGAAAAAGAAGAAGAGTCGGAAGAAGAAATAGAAGAAAAAACTGAAATGAAATCTTTTGATACAACTGACGATGAAGACGACATTGATATTCCGCCATTTTTGAGAAAATTTAAGAAGCAAAAATAAAAAAATCAAAAAAGTCACCGCTTGGTGGCTTTTTTGATTTTCGTGGCCAAAAAACTTGTTAAAATGAGCCGTTTTAGGGGTTGACTTTTTTATGGATTTCTTTATAATATTTATACATCAAATTAAGGCGGATGTTGGTCAATATTTTAATAATTTTAAAAAGAAAATATGAAGAAAGCCACAAAAAATAGCCAGAAAGTTTTAAAAAACAAAACAACTAAAAAAGTTTTGACTGATAATGTTGCGAATAGTGACTGACATATCAAAAAAATTCAAAACAGAGATGGATTGACAAATAGCTTTGATCAATCCAAAATTCGAAACGCAATATTCAAAGCATTTACTTCAAGTGACGAAGGCGAAGAAAAAGATGTTGAAAAAGTTTTGACAAAAGTTTTATTTATTTTGAATAAAAGATTCAAAAAAGATGAATTGCCAACAGTTGAAAACATTCAAGACATTGTGGAGGAGTGTTTGATGACTTTTGGTTATACCGAGACAGCCAAAAATTATATTTTGTATCGTGAACAACGACGTCGTATCAGAGAAAGCAAGCTTGCTACTAGTGAGGCAGTGGACATTGTGGATGAATATTTGAAAGAGCTTGATTGAGAGGTAAAAGAAAACAGCAACACCACTTATTCTTTGCAAGGAATGAACAATTATATTGCCAATTATGTGTCCAAAAAATATTGGCTCAACAAAATATATACTCCTGAAATTAGAAAAGCCAGTCGAGAAAACTTTTTTCATATTCATGACCTTGGCACTATTGGTGCATATTGTTGTGGATGGGATTTGTATGATTTGTTGGTAAAAGGTTTTGGTGGCGTCTCAAGTAAAATACAATCAAAACCACCAAAGCATTTGCGAACTGCCTTGGGGCAAGTGGTCAATTATTTTTATACATTGCAAGGAGAAGTAGCTGGTGCACAAGCGTTTTCAAGTTTTGATACTTACCTAGCACCATTTATTCGTTACGACAAACTTGGTTATTCTGAAATCAAACAAGCATTGCAAGAGTTTATTTTTAATTGCAATGTGCCAACTCGGGTTGGATTTCAATGTTTGTCGGAGGATTCTGAAATTTTAACTTGTGAGGGGTGAAAAAATTATGAAGAAGTAAACGAAGGCGATGTTATCAAAACATTTAACCTAGAAAACCAAACAATCGAAGAAAAGAAAATTACATATATTTTTAGAAAGAAATATAGCGGTGACATGTACAATTTAAAAAACAGAATACAAGACCAACTAATCTCTCCAAAACATCGAGTGGTGAGGAAGGTTTTTAATTCTAATAAGTATATTTTGGAGCCAATAGAGGATGTTTTAAAGATTAAATCGCCAGTTATTATACCAGTGTCAGCCAAAAATATAGCAAAAGACGCCAAAATTAGCGATGAGCAAATCAAGTTGATGGCATGGATAATTAGCGAAGGCACCATTGAAAGGCCAACAAAATATAGATCTGCTTATAGAGTGTCTATTTATCAATCAAAAATAAAAAATCCTAAAAATTATGAAGAAATAAAATCACTTTTAAAGAAGTTTAAATTGAGTTATTCAGAATATGCTTCTGCTTCCTTGGGTGATGAAGTGGTTCGATTTAGAATGGACGCCAAGAGCTCTAAAGTTGTACATGGTTGATTTGGCACAAAGGATAGTGTTCATTTTATCCCGGATTTGTTGCTCAATATGAGCGAAAAGCAGTCGCGATTGTTTATCGACACATATTTGAAGGGCGATGGATTTGAAGGATGTAAAATTACTACCACTGATATTGACTTGCTCGATACTTTGCAAATTGTGTGTGTTAATGCTGGTTATGGATTTACAGTTCTTAAAAGAAAACCAATCCTTGGAACCAAGGACTTATTTGTGCTTAGATTGATCAAGCACCAAGAAACATATATCAACAAAATTGAAAAAGTAAAATACAGTGGAGTTATTTGATCGGTACACACTGACAATGAAACAGTTATTGCCAGAAGAAACGGCAAAGTATTTATTACTGGCAATACGCCTTTTACAAATATCACTCTTGATTTGAAATGTCCTAGCCATGTAAAAGATTTGCCTGTTATTGTGGGCGGTGTTCCTCAAAAAGAGACATATGGAGATTTTCAACCAGAAATAGATATATTCAATAAAGTTTTGTGTGAAGTGTACACTGAAGGAGATGCTAGTGGAAGAGTGTTTACTTTCCCAATACCGACTTACAATATCACCAAGGACTTTGAATGAAATAATCCGGCATTTGAGGGTATATGAAAAATGACTGCCAAATACGGCATACCTTATTTTTCCAACTTTATTAATTCGGAAATGTCACCAGAGGATGCGAGATCGATGTGTATTGACAAAGACGAGGAATTGTTGGTGAAAAAAGATGGCGTTATTCAAAAACAAAAAATAGGAGATTTGGTAAACGGACTAAATGTAACATTTGATAAAGAAGGATGAGCTGATTGCAAACAAAACATTGAGGCATTGTCTTTTAATCCAAATACCTACAAAACAGAATGAACAAAAATAACTAGTTTTCTCAAAAAAGAGAAAGATGATGTTTATGAGATAGTAAATTGTGATGGTAAAATAACTAAAGTGTCTAGCGATCATTTGGTGGCAATATACGACAGGGGTGGGGTTGATTACAAAAAAGCAAAGGATTTGACCTTAAATGATTTGTTGATTACAACGAGAAAGACCAGTGATATATTAAACAAAGAAGATGTTAATTTTGGCAAGTATTTATTGGATAAAGATTTGGCCTTCTTTTTGGGAATTTTTATGGCCGATGGAGTTTATATTCGTGACTCTAAAAAACAATTTTCTTCTTACAACAAGCCAAAGGGAATTCAAATTTCTTTCAACAAAAACCAACAACATTTGATTGAAAAAGTTTCAAGCATTGCAAAAAACAAATTTGATAAAGATTTGAAAATTGTTGTTGATAAAAGATTTGAAAACACCGTAAACGGAATATTTAATAGTCGGTCAGTTTGTGACGAACTACAAAACAACGGCCTTGTTAAATATCATAAAGTTCCGGAGGTATTGTTTAATGCCAAAAAAGAAATTATAGAATCATTTTTGCAAGGATTTTTTGCAGGTGATGGTTATGATTTGGGTAAAGAAATTCATATCAACGACAAAGAGTTGGCAAAAGAATTGGTTTGGCTTTATACCTTAATTGGCGTTCCAGTCACATACAATGAAAAAGAAAATAGCCAAACGATTAGATTGCAGCACACAAATGGCAGGGGCTCAGAAAAACATTTGACTCTAAGTGACACGCTTTATAATAGAGTGCCAAACTACACTGTTAAAAAATCAAAAACACAGCCATTTTACAACAACACATGCTTGGTGTGCAAAACATCCATCAGCAAGCACGAAGCATTTACAGATGAATCTTGAAAAATATTGACCAGTGATATGTCGGTTGTAAAAATCAAATCGATTAATATTGTTAAAAAGCCAAAAAATATTTTTTATGATATCGAGCTCTCGAGAAATCATTATTTTGTGCACTCCATGGGACAAATCACTCACAACTGTTGTCGCTTACGGTTGGATAACCGCGAATTATACAAAAGAGGTGGCGGGTTGTTTGGGGCTAATCCAAAAACAGGAAGCGTGGGTGTGGTAACACTTAATCTTCCAAGAATTGCTTATTTGTCAAAAACAAAATCAGAGCTTTTCAAAAATATCAAAAAATATATGGACTTGGCAAAAGAATCACTTGAGATAAAAAGAAAAACAATAGAAAATCTAACTGAAAAAGGATTGTATCCATATAGCAAATATTATTTGCAAGATGTCAAAAAGATGAGAGGTACATATTGAGCTAATCACTTTTCCACAATTGGCCTTGTGGGCGGTAATGAGGCAGCGCTCAATTTTATAGGTCAAGACATCGGCACCAAAGAAGGCAAAAAATTGGTAATGGAAATTTTGGATTTTATGAGAGATGTGTTGCTTAAGTACCAAAAAGAAGATCAAGGTCTTTATAATCTTGAAGCCACTCCTGCTGAAGGCACGGCCTTCCGTTTGGCAAGAATAGATAAAAAAGAATTTCCTGATATTATTGTTTCGGGTGAAGAAAAGACACCATATTACACCAACTCCACTCAAATGCCAGTCAATTATTCAGACGATTTGTTCGAAGTGTTGGATTATCAAGATGACTTGCAAACCAAATACACTGGCGGCACTGTTCTGCATGGTTTTATTGGAGAAGAGATAAGTGAGTTTGAGTCAGTCAAATCTTTGATCAAGACGGTTTTTTCTGACTACAAATTGCCTTACCTCACAATCACGCCAACGTTTAGTGTGTGTCCAACGCATGGATATTTGGCAGGAGAGCATCAGCTTTGTCCTAAGTGTATTGTGGAACAAAAGTGTGAAGTGTATTCGAGAGTGGTGGGATATTTGCGTCCAGTGGCCAATTGGCATGCTGGTAAGCAACAAGAATTTAAAGATAGAGTGGAGTTTAGTTTAAAAAATCATTTCAACGTGTTGAAAAGCGAAAAGACACCAGTAAACAAAAAATAACATGATTTTAGGTGGATTTCAAAAATTTACACTTATCGATTATCCAAAGAAAGTTGCAGCCATTGTTTTTACAATTGGTTGCAACTTTCGATGTGGTTATTGCTATAATGTCAATTTGGTTTTGCCCAAAAAAATAAAGCCCGAAGATGAGATATTGGAAAAAGATTTTTTTGATTTTTTAGAATCGAGAAAAAACAAGCTTGATGCCGTGGTGGTCACGGGTGGTGAACCAACACTGCAAAAGGATTTGGAAAACTTTATTGCCAAGATAAAAAAGATGGGATTTTTGGTGAAACTTGACACCAATGGCACGAATCCAGATGTGCTCAAAAAACTAATCGATAAAAAACTAATCGATTATGTGGCCATGGACATCAAAAACAATATCAATGACAAAGCATATCAAAAAATTGTTTGTACCAAGCCAAACATGGCAAACATTTTGAAAAGTGTGGAAATATTGTTGGCTGGTAAAGTTGATTATGAATTTAGAACAACAGTGGCGCCGGGAGTGGACAAAAAAGATATTTTGGCGATAGCCAAAAAAATAAAAAATGCAAAGAAATATTTTTTACAAGAATTTAAAGCCCTAGACATAATAGACAATTCTTGAAAGTCAAAAAAATGACTCAACAAAAATGATTTGGAAGAAATTGCCAAAGAAATTTCCAAAACAATAAAAATCTGTAAAGTTCGATAAAATGAAACACATTTTTTATATGAGAATATTTAGATGCTTTGCTTTGTTTTTGGTTTTTTGATTATTTTATTTTTTTGCGGCTACTTTTTTTGAAAAATCAATAATGCTTTTGTTGGCGTTTTTGGTGATGTTGTATTATTGAAAAGACATTTTGGAAATTACGTCAAAAGAAAAAGTTGTTTTCGTAGTTTTTGTGGTTTTGGCACTAATAAGTGCCTTTTTCATTTACAAAAAACATAATTTCGAAGATCAGCATATTTTAAGTGATACATCAGGAAAGTATAAAATACTGGTAATTAGAAGTTCAGTTTTGCATGATGACTACAATGTCACGCTGGGCAAAATATTAAATGAAGGAAGTTTAAAAAACAAATATGTGTTGATTAGATCAGATATTCATCAAACATACGATATATCACAAAAATTGTTAGTCGACACGCACCTAGAAATAAGCAAAAACCAATCTGTGCCTTTTGATTTTTTCTTTTTTGGCAAAGTTTTTTATCAAATAAATTTTAAAAATATTGAGCTGCTCGAAGACAAATCAAAGAGTAATGTTTTTGCAGTTGTTGATGTTGTTAGGAAAAAAGTGTCAAACAACATGAAGCAAATATTTGATTTGGAAGTTTATAACTTGGCCTCGATGTGGCTTTTGGGCAAGACAAATGTTGTGGACAAGAGTATCAACGATGTTTTTAGCAATGTTGGTATCAATCATATTTTGGTGGTCTCCGGCACACATTTGTCGGTTCTTTTTAGTGTGGTTTTGTATGGGTTGGTGTTTTTGCCTGGTTTGCCTGTTTTGGGTAGTTTTGTGGCATCTGTTTTGGTGCTGGTTTTGTTTTTGATGCTCACTGGGTTTTCAGCGTCCATTTTTAGAGCTGCCTTGATGTGGTTCTTTATTTTGCTGGCCAAATATAACGGAGTACTGGTAAATTACACCAATATTTTAATTTTGGTGGTGGCAATTGTTGCTGTTTCAAACCCGCTGACATTGATTTATGATGTTGGCTTTCACTTGAGTTTTTTGTCGGTAGCGTCATTGTTTTATATTTTTCCAATAGTTAATTTTTATTATCAAAAGTTAAATATAAAAGAAGGAAGTTTATTTGATTTGATAATGTATGTTTTGCTGGCATCGACTTCTATTTTTGTGGGGCTTTTTGCTTATATTTTATATGTTTTTAAAGAGTTCAATTTTTTGAGTGTTTTTTTGAATGTTGTGTTGATACCGCTGGCGTCAGTATGCCTTGCGCTGGTGTTTTTGGCGACAATGGTTGGTTTTGTTAGTTTGTTTTTGGCTAAGGCAATTGGTCTTTTGGCATCAATGTCCATAAAATTCTTTTTGGTTTTAGTGGATAGTTTTGAGAAAATAAGTTTTCAAAATAATATATTGATGTTTAACTTTTCTTTAGTGGTGATTGTGTATTATGTTTTTGTTGTTTTTTTGATAATCGATTTTTACAAGAAAAATCCAAAACTTACATTTAATATATAAAAAAATTTATGGACAAAAACTTTTTTAAAAAAATAATAGTGTTTGGTTTGATTTTGTTTAATGTTTATGTGTGGGGCATCATTGGAAGTTATTTTTTGATGAAGCCAGCAGTGCATTTTTTAAATGTGTTTCAGGGAGATGCAATATTGATTGGTGGTAAATTTGGAAATATTTTGATTGATGCGGGCAAAAAGAATTATGTTTTAAAACCATTGTCTGCAAAAATGGCTTTTTTTGATAAAACAATTGACGTGGCATTAGTCACTCATGCGGATACGGACCATTTTGAAGGATTTTTGTCGCTCCTTGATTACTACAAAGTAAAAGTGGTGATAGCAAATGATTTTTCTGCCGACAACGAAAAATATCAAAAATTGCTTCAAAAAATCATTGAAAAAGATATCAAAGTTGTGTATGGAGTGACTGGCACAAAAATATACAGCGACGAATTTGATATGAATATTGTGTATCCGTCGGCTAGTCAAATTGATAATAAAAAAACAAATGAAAATTCAATAGTGGCTTTGGTGTCTATTTTTGATAAAAATTTTTTGATGACAGGCGATATCAACAATAAAATTTTAAATAAAATAGCACTGGACGGGTTAGTCAAAAACATTGACTTTTTGAAACTAGCCCATCATGGTGCTAAAAATTCTGTTGATAGCGAATTCTTGGAAAAGTTTGATATCAAAGACGTGGCTGTTTCGGTGGGCAGCAATTCTTATGGCCACCCCAATAAAACGATTTTGGAAATGTTGGGATCTTTTGGCGTCAATGTGCTTAGAACCGATCAAAATGGCACCATAAGCGTGTTTGGAGACGAAAAAGGGTATTGGATATCAAAATAACAAAAACGCATGTTTTTACTATTGTGCGTGGTGCTGTTTTGGTTTTTGTTAAAGGAAACATCAAACTTTATCATATTGATAGCGGTTTGTTAAGCTGTGAATTTCGACTGGCTATGACATT
>CAYGJE010000013.1:0-12639 GCA_964350215.1 uncultured Candidatus Saccharibacteria bacterium
TGGCGAAGTAGCTAACGCTGCGGTCTGCAAAACCGTTATTCGTGGGTGCAATTCCCACCGTGACCTCCAGAAAATAAAAAACAGCTATGCATTTTGCATAGCTGTTTTTGGTTGATTTAGAATCTGCAAGGTTGACCACCAGTGACCAAATTACAAGTCACAAATACCAATCCTTTTGCAATAAGAGCAATAACAATACCAATCAAAACATAGCTTAGTTTTTTGCCATTGTCTTTGGCTTTTGAAGTATCTCCTCCAGCCATAACATAGTTTAAAGCAATCATCAAAATGAATATGACTGCCAAGACCAAGAGAGCATAAAAGAATCAGTTGAGAGCCACGCTAATATAAGTGAATAAATCGCCAGTGTTTGTCATGGTGTTGCTTGGTAAAGTTACACCAGGATCAACTGGGGCTGCAATAGTGGCAAATGGTAGGACCAATAATGCCAACAAGAAAATTGTTATAAATTTTTTCATAATATTTTTATTATTAATTTTTATTTAAGAACCAAAGAATTTACATGTGCCTTCTCCTGCTACTATATTACAAGTGAGAACCACAAGTCCTTTTGCAATAAGAGCAATAGCAATTCCCATCAATATGTACCCAAGATTTTTGGCTTGAAGAGATGCTTTTTTACTATCTCCTCCAGAAACCACATATTGATAGCCAACATTGATTAGCAAAAACACAGCAACCACCAACAATGCAAAGAAAAATCAGTTGAGAAGTGTGGATACTAGAGGCAAAACTTCTACATGGGGGACTTCCATATCATTAATCTCCTGGATGCTTATTTTGTCTGCCAGAGCAATCAAAGGAGCACCAAGAACCACTAGAGAAAATATTATTTGCTTGAGTTTTTTCATAAAATGATTTTTATTTTTTAAAACGACCTTTATGTGTGTATTTATATAATATAAGTATATATAAAAAACAAAAAAAAGTCAATCTTACTATGGTTGCGTTGGCCAAGGTGATGGAGGAGTAATTTTTATGATGCCAGAGGTGGAAATTTCAGGAGAATTTTGGGCAGCTGGTTGCTCTAGAGTTGGGCTTTTACCAGTTAATATCTCATAAGTCAAATATACAATTCCTTTTGCCAAAATAACCACAGTTATGCCAATCAAAACATTCACAATCATTTTTGATGCTGCTGTTGCTTTGTCGGGCTTGCCTTGGCTGGTGATATAGGTGAAGCCAGCTCACATTATAACAAACACGCCGACAACAATAGAGATCCACAACAAAAAACTAAGAGCATTATTGACAACATCCAAAATAGTTTTTTGTCCTAGAGGGTTGTCGATAGATACCGTGGTGGATGTTGCTGCTGGATCAGCTAAAGCAAAAAACATCGGCATCAATATTATTATTAGAACTAAAGAGCATATTTTAAGTATTTTTTGTTTCATATTTTGTTTGTTAGATTTATTAATCACTTCCGAATCCTCCGCCACTTCCCCCACCGCCCTCTCCGCCTCCATCGCTAAACCCTCCGCCTTCTCCCGTGCCACTCGAAGGAGTGGATTTAGAGATATCAGGTGCTTTAGGAGATCCTTGTGATGATGGAAAAGCTTGTTTTGTAGGAGCAGAACATTCTATTTTGTTTCAGGTTTTACTTAGCGGTTGGCCAGTAGGACCCACTGCATTTGGTGCCAATATAAATACAATCGTGTTTATTATTGTCCAGGAAAGAAGTATAATTGCTGTGCCAATAAGAGTTTTTTTAAGCAAATTGATACCTTCGATTTTATTTTTGTTGTTGCCAGCATCAGTTATTATCAAGAAGCCAGCCCATATTATCAAAAACAAAGTAATAAAAACTAGAACATATTTGATAAATCCAGTTAACAAATTTTGCCCGAGTTGTATTAAATGGCAAATCGTGCAATCACTACCACTGCAAGGAACAAGCCCAGCAGCTGAAGAAAAAGCAAACGGAACAATCAACAATAAAGCAATAAGCAAAACAATAGATTTTGTTTTCATATTAATATCCTCTCAATAGGTTTGTTAAATTTTGAGATAATTTAGAAGAAGCATTTTTGTAATCCTTTGAAAAATTTGCATTATCAATAGCTTCGTTAAACAACGATTTGACTTTGCGATGATCAGGATTGAAAAAACTTTTGGCGCTCAACGCTTGCTTAGCAAAAATACTAAAATCAGCATCAGAGTAAAGATTGGATATAACAGACCTTCTGGCAGGTGGCAATTTTTTGATTGCAAAAAGATTATTTCAGTCAAAGTCATTGTTTACAGATAAGAGCAATGCTCAAGCAAGATCTTTATTTTGGGATTGTTTTGACACTGAAAGCCCAGATATTTTGCCAAAGTTAACTCCCATATTGTGGGCCGACTGAGGCATTTCTGAAACCGCAAAAGACAAGTTTGGATTCTTCTTTTGAATAATTGCTTTGTCTGAAAAATAACCAATAAACATGGCTAGTTTATTTTGAGCAAAAGCATCTATATCATTGCCAAAACTTCTAGATCAAGAATAATTTTGATTTGTTGGTTGGTAAAAGCTAGAATAAAACGATAGCGCTGTTTGACCAGGATCAATTCTTTGATTATTAAAAGAAACAAATTCGTTGATAACAGATCGGTCTTTGGCATCGTTTAAAATAGAGCCATTTAGCTGGTATATTACCAAGCTCAGAATGTCAGTGGAGTTTTTTATAGTGTCACTGTCCCCCATTGATATAACAGCTCTTTCTAATTGATTTTGAGAGTTTGCTTTTCTAAGGTATGGCAAAAGATTTCTGACATCATCTCAGGTCTTTGGTCCAGTCGGTATAGACAAACTGTCAAAAATGTTTCGGTTATAATATAGCGCTAAAGTATCGATAGATAAAGGCATTAGATATAGTTGGTTATCAAAAACTAGTTCTTTTTCCACAATAGTTGGAAAGTCATTGTTGAGAGATGCGATGTTGTAAGATCTAGTGTTCAAATCCAATGGGTATATAAGATTTTTGAAATTGCCCAGTTGCTCGTTGCTAGCCATAAAAATATCAGGACTTTGGCTGGATATAAAAGAGTTGAGTAATGCGGTTTCATATTCTTCGGCACTTTTTTCTTGGTAGTCAAAAAAAACATTTGCTCGGCCAACGCGAACTGATTTGCCGCCAAATAAGGCCTCAAACTCGCTTCTGGAAAGATCAACGCCTCATACTGTCAACGTTACTTTTTTGGTGGCAAAGCGAAATAGGTTGGCTCCAAAAGCAAAAAGCAACACCAAAACAACAGCTGCGATAATGATTTTGTTTTTATTCAAAAATTTCGTCTCCATAGTTAATTTTTAATTAATATTAATCCAAAATGAGTGTTTGATGGGCGAAAAGTTTCTTTTACGCTAAAGCCATTACTCTGTAACATTTCTAAAAGGTCGGGCTGCTTTACAGGATAAAGATTTTCATTGCCAGGTATTTTAAAAACTTCTCAATCCACAATAACCAAAAAACCTCCTGGCTTTAGTATTTTTTTGCTATCAGTGATTATTTTTTGTTTGTTTTCAATTTGAAACAAAAGGTTAATAGCAGTGACCATATCGAAGGTATTGGTCAAGCCAGAAGCAAAATTCTTACTATCCAAATCCGACAGTTTTGTTTCTATTAAATGTCCAACGTTGTTGTAGTTGGCGCGTTCATTCAAAAAAGATAATGATTTTTCTTGGATATCAAAAGCAACGATTTTGCCATTACCATTTAGTGCCTTTGCTAGTTCAATGGTAAAAATACCTGAGCCACAACCAAGATCAGCAATAGCCATACCCTCTCAAATAGGCAATTTTTTGATTAGTTCTGTTGGATGCAAGATACTTCCCATAATGTTTTTGTTTAGTTTAAAAATATTATATAGTATTTTTAAAAAATATTCAATAGCAAACCCCCAAAAGCAAGCTAATACTTTTGGGGGTTAAAATTATATTATAGATATTTCTGAGACCTTGTCTCCACTATCAATTCTCATTATCTTTACACCTTGAGTGGTTCTACTTAATATCGGCACATCGCTTAGTTCGGTTTTTAATATTAATCCATTTTTAGATATGCTGATTAAAACCTGTTCTTCATTGGCTAGCTTGCTGGTCACCAGAAGACCTGTCTTTGGCGTAATCTTGAAAGTTTTTATGCCAGTGCCACCTCTTTTTTGAATGCGGTATTCTTTGATAAGAGTTTTCTTTCCAAAACCAAATTCACTAATAGATATTATAGCAGCATTGGCTTTGGTCATTGCTTTCGGTATTACAATCATACCAACAACTTCATCGCCTTTTGACAGTTTTATACCGGTTACTCCTGAACTTGCTCGACCCATAGGACGAACATCTTTTTCGGAAAAAGTGATTGATTGTCCTTGTTTGGTGGTCAAACAAATTAAATCATCGCCAGTAGTGAACGATGCTCATTCTAGCAGGTCATCTTTTTCAAGCTTGATAGAAAGCAAACCATTTTTTCTTATATTGGAGAATTCGTCCAAAGAAGTTTTTTTGATTACTCCGTTTTTGGTGGCCATGAGCAAATATTGGCTTGTTTTGTCTTTTGAAGGGTTGTGGCCAAGTATAACGGTAATTTTTTCTTCAGAAGAAATATCGATAAAGTTTTGGATGGCCTTGCCCTTTGCTTCTCTAGAGGCATCGTTGATGTCATATGCTAAGGCCTGGTAAACTTTTCCTTTGTCTGAGAAGAAAAGCATGTTGTCTTTGGTGTTGATAGTAAGTATATGTTCCAAACAATCATCCTCGCCGCTATTGTAGGCAGTTATACCCTTACCACCTCTTTGTTGAGTGCGCAAAACATTGGCGTTCATCCTTTTGATATAGCCACTTTGTGAAAGAGTTATCAAAACATCTTCTTCAGGAATAAGGTCTTGTTCGTTGATTTTGTCAGGTAATCCTTTTATGGCCTTAGTTCTTCTTTCGTCACCATGTTTTTCTTTTATTTCTGAGAACTCTTCCTTTATTATTTTAACAATACGTTTTTCGTCTTTTAATATTGATTCATATTCGTCGATAAGCCCTTGCTTTTCTTTGAGCTCATTTAAAATTTTCATTTTTTCTAGCTTGGCAATGGCTTGAAGTTTTGTTTCCAAAATAACATTGGCTTGTATTTCAGTAAATTTAAATCTTTTGCAAAGTTTTAAGCTAGCGTCTTCTTTGTTTTCAGATTTTTTGATAATTTCAATTATTTCATCAATATGATCAAGGGCAGTTTTCAAACCTTCCAGTATATGCAATCTTTCTTTGGCTTTTCTTAGAAGAAAATGAGTTCTTCTAGTGACTACTGTTTTTCTAAAGCTTATAAACTCCACCAAAATATCTTTGAGTGACAAAAGTTGTGGTTGCAAACCGTCTTCAACCAAAGCAATGGCATTGATATGAAAATATTTTTCTAGGTCAGTGTATTTAAACAATTGGTTGACAATACTTTTGGCATTGGCGTCTTTTTTGAGATCAATTGTTATAGTGAGGCCTTTTTTGTCTGATTCGTCTCGGATATCTTTTATGTTGATGATTTTCTTTTCTTCTATAAGATGAGCAATTTTTTTGATAAGCTCGGCCTTGTTGACCATATAAGGTATTTCAGTGATAACTATTTGAGATGCTTTACCGTTGTCTATTATTTCAACAGTTCCCCTAACCAAAACTTTGCCTTTGCCAGTAGCATAGGCCTCTTTCAAAGTGTCTCAGCCATAGATAGTTCCTCCGGTTGGAAAATCAGGCCCTTTCACAAATTTCATTAAATCGTCGGTATCGCAATCAGGATTGTCAACAGTATAAATAAGAGCATCCATGATTTCGGTCAAATTGTGAGGAGGGATATTTGTGGCCATACCAACAGCAATACCAGTTGTGCCATTTAAAAGTAATTGAGGAACTTTTGTTGGCAAAACCTTTGGTTGTTTTAGGGTGTTGTCGTAGTTTGGTACAAAATCAATGGTTTCTTTTTCAATGTCCACGAACATATCGTCGGCTATTTGTCGCATGCGACTTTCAGTGTACCTAGAGGCAGCCGCCGGGTCACCGTCGATAGAGTTATGTACGAATACCCCACTTGCTAAAGCAAAGTTATGTCATGGGGTAGTTGTAATATCATATACATCTTGGTATTCTTTTAAAAATTGAATCTTTTTAACTTTATGATTTACAGGAGTTTTTATTTTTTCTTTAACGCACTTATTCAAAGCTTCCAAATCATTATTAAAATAATTTGCTAAACCGTTTTTATAACCAATAATACAACTACCTCCATAATTTTTAGACAGAAGTTTATAGCCCTCTTCGCTTATGGAACCGTATTGTAATAAAACTTTTGCACAGATGTTTACAAATCTATATTTTTGATTTTGTTTTCCATTAGAAGAAAGTATTTCTAAATTTTTTTGCCTAAAAGCTTCATTATTATTTCATTTGGCCATTCATCCAGCGTTTCTAATTTTTTGGAATTCTAGGTTTTCAGCATTAAATTTTTTAGACACCTCAGAAATATATTTTCTATGCTCTGGATTAGATCACAGCTTTTGAGAAAGATCTTTCATACGATTAGATTGTGCTGTTCTGTATTCGGGGTCTTGTCATCTTAATTTTAATTCCTTTGATTTAGAAACACTCATTAATTTTTTGAATTCAGGAGTACTTCAAAGTTTTTTCAAATTATCGCTTGCATTCTTCTTAAAGAACTCACGCATTTCTGGATTTTGCCATAAAGATTTAATTGACTCAATCTTTTCCCTTCTGTATTCTAGGTTTTTTCAATTCTTTTTGTTGATATCAGCCATTCTTTTAGAGGCCTTCTCTTTATTTTCTTCTTTGCTTCAATATTTTTCTCTTCCAAATTTTAACTTTTCAACATATTCTGGATCGTTTTTGTGTTTGGAAGAAGTAAACTCCTTATGCAGCTCTCAATGATCTTTCCATTGAATCCTTTGAATGTTATTTGGATTATTGTTATATTTATTGAAATCTACATGGTGTCGTATTCTTCCCCCTGATTTTTTATAAATATTATTATCCAAATTTCATTCATCAGCTAACTGATGTACAAAATCTCATTCTCCAGTGATTGGTTGCATGACAATTTCGTATTCTTTCAAATTTTTATCGCTACCAGTATATTTGTCGATATACAAAGGCATCAAAGGATCTCCTTCTTTTAAGTATTGAGCTTCTATATATGTGCCATTTCTTACCATGAATTTATGGTTCAATGTACATTTTATTTTCTCGTCATTGTCTAACGTAATTTCTACCAATTCTTGATTATCGCTAGTTTTTCTTGGTTTTAATATTTCTGTAATTACAACCTTCTTTTCTTTTGTATTAAAAGCAAACCCTCAATGCTTTTTACCTTGTTTTTGCTCTCTAATTAAATCGAGAAAACTTAAATCTCTTCCGTCAGTAAGTTTTATCTTTGTGTCGCCAGTAAAACACCCAAAATTGCCCTGACCATTGACCAACATGTATCTCAAGGAAAAGTCCTGAGCCATTCTAACTAGTGTGTCATATATTGCCATGTCTCCATGAGGATGATATCTACCCATGGCATGACCAACCACCAAGGCCGACTTTTTAAATTTGGTTGTTGGGCCCAGTCCCAATTCTTTCATAGAATACAAAATTCTTCTTTGCACTGGCTTCAGTCCGTCTCGGCAATCAGGAATTGCACGTGAAACAATGACCGACATAGCGTAGTCAAGATAGCAATCTTTTAGCTCTTGGCTGATATCGCAATCAACAATTTGGTCGCGAGAAATTTTTTCATTGATTTGTTTGTCTGACATTTTTTAAAATTTATTTTTGATTTTAAAATTAATTTTGTAACACCACTAATCTCATTTGAGAATCCTCTTCTCTATCTATGGCATTGGATTTGATGTTGAGCTTGTCCATTTTTTCAGGAGTGGTGCCGATTTCTTTTACAAATTTATTTAGCTGATCTTCTGATGTGTAGTGCATTGGAATCACGATTTTTGGCTCAAGCTGCTTTATCAAATCCACAGCTTCGCTTACTGGGTTGGTGCGATATTTTGCACTTATTGGTATCAACAAAATGTCTATATCACCTAGTTTTTCTATTAATGAATCCTTTATTTTCTTTTCTCCAAAATCGCCTAAATGCACTAGTCGTATGTCTTCGCTATCAACAACAAAAACAGTATTTTTGCCAAACTTACTTCCATCTTCGTTATCATGACTTGTTTTTATTCCTTTCACAAAAACATTATTTATTTCTATTTCGCCAGGAGTGTTTAACAAAAAAGGGTCTCCCATTATCAAGTCAGTATTGTTGTGACCTTCATGGTTGTGGCTAGACAAAACTACATCGGCTTTAAAACGAGAAGGTTTTTCTTTGGATGCTTTTTCTGAAAAAGGATCAATGGCAATTATTTTACCTTGGGTTTCTATTTTAAAAAAAGAATAAGACATTCAATTGATTATCATGATTTCGTTTTTAGTTGATTAAAAATATCAAAACAACAGCCAAATAAAAATTTTTAAAAGCTATTTTTTGATGTATAACTATTTTAACAAATAATAAAACAAAAAACAATAGCAGCAAAGATGTTGTCTTTGCTGCTATCAATCACTATTCTTTTGTTCGAGGTGTTTTGACTCAAACCAACTCTCTTTTTTTGTAGTACCCTAAAGAGTATTTGACAAACGCTGAGAAGAAAGGCAAAGGATACAAGAACACCACAAAAGGTATCAAAAAGCAGGTTTTGAGCATAAAAACTAAAAATTTTAAGAAAAATGCAATATTTTTGGTTGGGTATTCAACAAAACGACTGTAATGCAGCAACAACAGTAAAGAAAATAGCAACATTGGCAAACCAGCAATAGAAAGCACCGAAAGGAGCGCTTGCTTGCTTATGGCGGCAACAGAAAACACGCCATATCATTGGTTCATACCAATCAACAAAATGACATTTTTGATTAGATTGGTAACCAAAACAAATACACTCAAAATAGTTAGCAAAAAGAACACAGTTCATTCTAGTGGGCCATAAAAACATAGCTTATAAAAAAGTGAAGAGGCCTTTTTGCCAATATCTGTTTTGTTGTTCTTCATTTTTTTTAAATTCTTGATAACTTCAAGCTGCCCTAGTGCTCAACGATGTCTTTGCTTTAAAAAAGTTTTTACGTTTTCTGGAGTTTGCTCAGTGGATGGATAAGGCAAATAATATGGCCAAGTGTTGGTTTCCAGGTAAATAGTCACACCCAAGTCAAGGTCTTCAGTGATAGAGTGGTAATTAAATCCTTTTACAGCAAACAAAATATCTTTTTGGATAAACAAATTGGTCCCGCCCAAAAAAGGAAGTCACGTCATAATTCATGGCAAGAAAAACTCATGAGTAAAGCATTGTCCCAAAGCAATAATTTTGGAAAAAGTGGAAATTTTTCAAAAATTGCGGCATTGAAATACTGGCATTTGAAAAACTTTCTTGTGAGGATATTTTAAATTTTCTTTTGCTATTTCAAGTAAACAGTTTTTGTCAGGATGGTCATCGGTATCAAAAAAAGCAAAAAAATCGGTGTTTTTGTTGAAATGATCAAAATTTTCCGTGAACACATAATTCAATGCCCTGCCTTTAGTGGATTTTATTTCTCGCCCAGTGCACACTCCCAAAAATTCACCATCAAAATCAAAAGGAACATCCATGCTAATAATTTTTACCGATGAGTTTTCTTTTGCCAAAAAATTCATTGTTTCTTCCACAACTTGCTTGGTGATAACTTCGTTGTCCTTGGCGGCTAGCTTTTCTTTTTCATCCGTAATCACTATTATTTCAAATCTATTTTGAGGGTAATTGAGGCGAGTCAAATTTATTATCGTGTTTCTAACAACATCCACTTCATTTCTTGCTGGCACCACTATAGAAAACATTGGAAAATCAATTCCCTTCTCTTTTACCAAGTCAGCCAATTCCTCGCGATTATTTTTTTTCAAAAGCGTCATTTTTCTTTTTGTTTTGAAAAAGACATATACTGTCCTTATCAAAAACAGCAATGCCAAACTAGCGATCATTCTTACTCATAAGCTTGAAGAAAAAGCCAAAAAATTAAAAAATCAAGGCGGTGTAAGATCGATTATAATTTTGGCAGAGTTTTGTAGTCAGTTCATGATTTGGTTTAATTATTTTTACGATAGTTTTGTATTTCCTTGTGATTGCCGCTAAGCAAAACCTCAGGCACATCTCAGGATTTGGACTTTTTGCTTGGGGAAAATTTGGCCGGTCTGGTATATTGTGAATATTCCACAAAATTTTTCTTAGAAAACGACTCCTCTTTTAATGAGTCCTTGTTTCCCAACACATTGGGCAGTAATCTTGTGACCCCATCCACAACAATCATAGCAGGTATTTCTCCTCCAGTTAAAACATATTCGCCAACAGACACTTCTTCGTTAGCAATATGGTCAATAACTCTTTGGTCAATGCCTTCGAATCGCCCACATATCATGACAATATTGTTGTATTTTGTGTATCGCTTTAGATCAGATTGTTTAAGCGCTTTTCCTTTTGCTGAAAAAACAATAATTCTGGTTTTTGTTGAAGATTTTTTTACAATTTTTTTTATTGCATTGTGTATAACATCCACTTTCATTACCATGCCAGCGCCACCGCCATAGGGTTTGTCATCAACGGTCTTATAATTGTCAAACGAAAAATCACGTAAGTCGTGGATATTTATTTTAACAATTTTTTTATCTAGTGCCGTTTTGATTATTGCTTGACCAAAATAAGAATCAAAAATACTCGGATAAATTGTCAAAATGTCAAATTGTGTTTTTGTTTTTTTCATAAAACAATTAGTTAAATCCTTCAGTTAAAATTTTTAACGGATCAAAATAACCATATTTCAATGGGCTGGTAGGAACATAGCCATAGCATGGCCCGAGCTCTCCGTTTTTTTGAACACAGTCATTTTCGCCTTCGCTGTTTGTGAGAATGGGGCTAGTTTTTATTTCAAAATGCAAATGTCTATCAAGAAAGCCACTAGCATTGCAACCATCTTCACCTATTCTCCAATAGTTTTGGCAGCCATATCCACTAGCACCAACCGTGCCGAGCTTGTCGCCACCATCAACTTTTTTGCCAACAGAAATACTTTTTTCTATATTTTCTAAGTGTGCATAAAAACTATAAAAAACATTGCCTTCTATATCGTGTTTCACAATAACAGTGTTACCAAATCCAGCATCATCACCTCCCATTATTTGGATAAAAGCAACTTCTCCCTCATATATAGAGTAGATATTTTCTGCATTTTGAGTCGACATATCAATGCCAGCATGTTGCAAATAGGCACCGTTTATTTTTAATGGACTATTAAAGTCCTGTCGCACTCAATATTTGCTAGGGTCAACTGGGGAGTGAAATCCTTGTTTTATAAGATTTGTTTGCAATGATTTTTCAAACACAATAATTTTGGTGTTGTATTCAGCAAAATCATATATTTCTTTTGCATTGTCGTTGGAAACCCTCAAACAACCGCCACTAAAACGACTACTAACCTCTTCTCCACTTGGGTAATAAGGAATTCCATGAATAAAAAAATCTTGATGTATTTGAACAGAATATGGCATATACACATCCACTATACTAGATCTCAGTAATTTATATTTTGCGCCCACATTAAAATAATTTGTTGGCGATTGAAATCATAAATGGCTAGGGCCTTTATGTAAAACATCAAAGGTTTTTGAAATAAGCCCTTTTTCTAATAAGAAAACCTTCATGTCGGTCAAATCCACCAAAATGCTTTTTTGATCATCTTTTATATAGCTTATAGGAGTAGTCAAAACCTGAGAAAGCAAGGAGGTTTTTTGATCGAACAGTGTTGTTGTGCTAGTAGAATTATTTTTTATCACAAATGTATTTTTGGCACCTTTTAGCTGATCAGAAGTTCACAGTGAGGCAACAATTAAAACAAATAGTGTCGTTAAAATAGCAAATTCATTTTTTCTCATTTTTGTAGTTTATCTTGTTTAGTTCTTTTACATACTAGCAAAAAAAAGTAATAAAAAAAAGGGGGGTATAAAACCGCCCCTTTTTTGTGTATTTTTATATAGCTAGGTCGTCAAT
This sequence comes from uncultured Candidatus Saccharibacteria bacterium, assembly GCA_964350215.1. GTDB lineage: Bacteria > Patescibacteriota > Minisyncoccia > UBA6257 > JAKLIH01 > CAYGJE01. The sequence continues at coordinate 12,097 of CAYGJE010000013.1, forward strand.
TGCATCGTTCATTGCATCTCTAGGTGCAGATGCTGGTGCTGATGCATCTCTTCCAATGGTGCCAGGAATTTTGATATTAACTCTTGCTTGGTTTTTAGCTCCAACAATTTTTAATATAGTTCTGACTGCTTGGATTGTGTTGCCCTTGCGACCAATCAAATGACCCATATCTGCTGGATCAACATCTACTGTTAAAAGTACACCTCTTTCGTCAATTTGACGATCAATTTTGACGGCGTCTGGATTGCCAACAATTGCTTTTAAAATCGTTTCCAAGACGGCTACATCTGATACTTGTTCCATAGTAACAATTATAAAACTTTTTTATAAGATAACTCCCGACCTGGAAGAATTACCTATCTATATATTATATCATAAAAAATATTTTGTCAAGTGTTTGTATCATTCTTTTTTGCCGCAAAGCAAGTGCCTGCGGCAAAAAAAGAATGATCTACAAACAGGAGTACAGAGTGCAAGTGTTCACATAAGAATTTTCGAACGATCATTTAGGTTCGAAAATTCTTATCAGTGAACACTTGATCC
>CAYGJE010000014.1:0-7847 GCA_964350215.1 uncultured Candidatus Saccharibacteria bacterium
CCTTTTATTTTAATGGCAAGTGCTTTACCGGTTGGCTCATGAATTGGCTTTAGAGCAAATATGCCGACTATCAAATTTATGTTGTTTTTTATGATGTTTTTTATTTTTTCTTCTTCGGTTTTAAATAAAAATCCCATGATGAGTATTTATATGTTATTAATTTTGATTTCTTTAAAATTATAGTTTATTTTACCATAAAAAGCAAGTGTTTGTATGTTAATTTCTAAGCAATCATTTGTGCTTAGAAATTAGCATCTACAAACAGGAGTACAGAGTGCAAGTACTTACGTGCTGATTTGCGAACACTTGGTCCCGCTCAAAATAACATAAAAAGCAACGAATAAAAGTTGGACGACCTTTGATGTCAAAAACATCTTTAATACTGTCGCAATATTTTTGAGGCGGGGTATATGTTTGAATCCTTTGACTTTTTGTTAAATCTTTGCTAAAATACTAAAAATACAAAATATGTTTAATTTACTACGAAAAATCATTATTATTTCAATATTAAGCTTTCTTGGTGTGTATGCTTGCAAATATTTATTTCCAGCTATAGAAGTCACCACCAACACGCCAAAGCTAGTTCTTTTCGTTTTGCTAATTTCAATAATTAGCGTTACCATAAAACCAATATTAAATATAATTTTAAAACCTTTTATATTTTTGACTTTAGGATTGCTTTCTATAATAATAAACATGGGTGTTGTTTTTTTAGCAAACTACTACACCAGCGCCATTGTGATCAACAACAATTTTACCTTGTTTCAAGTTGCTTTTGTTTTAGGACTGGTTACTTGATTGGCTAGCTTTGTTGTCGCCATCAATGCCGATTAAATAATATAAACTAACAAAAATGATACATAAAATTATTGCTATCTCTCAAATAATAACTTCTGTTATATTGATAGTACTCATTATGATCCAACAAAAAGGCGGTGGCCTTTCAAGCTTTCTTGGAGGAAGCGGCGGAAACTACATGAAGAGAAGGGGTTTTGAAAAATATTTACATAGTTTAACAATAATATTGATTGTTCTTTTTATCCTTTCTTCTGTTTTGATTTTTGTTTTTTAAGCTGTTAAAGTAATGTTTTCTTATGAAAATACTCAAAAAATTTAAAGTTATTTGAAAAGGTTTTTCTCCAAAAGAGAAGATTTTGGCATTGTTGTTATCAACAATAGCTTTTGTTGGGTTATTTAACTTCTCTAATTTTTTGTTGTCAAAAATAACTGTTTTGAAGCCGGCAATCGGAGGAACCTTAAATTATGGCTTGTGACAAGCACCTAAAACAATAAACCCTATTATTGGTCAAAATAATGACACCGACCAAGATCTTATAAGTATAATTTTTAGCTCGATACTAAAAGAAGATGGCATGGGAGGTTTAAAAAACGATCTCGCCAAAGAAATCACTTACAGCGAAGACAATCCTTCAGCAGAAATTATTCTAAAAGACAATATTTATTTTCATGACGGCAAGAAATTAACTGCTGATGACATTATCTTTACTGCATCAATTATCAAAAAACCAGAATATCATAGCCCTTTTTTGCCATTGCTCAAAGATGTAAAGTTTGAAAAGCTTGGCGAAAATATGATTAGGGTTACTTTGCCTTTTTCGAATAATAATTTTGACCAAATATTGACTTTCAAAATTATTCCAAAACATCTTTGAGAAAACGTTGCTCATGACCAGTTTACAAGTGTTGACCTCAATCAAAAACCAGTTGGATCAGGCCCATTTATGATTCAGAAAGTTCAAAAAGACAGGACTGGCAAAATCACATCTTTGGTGTTGATTAGAAATAAGCGTTATTATGATAGTGTTTTTATCAACAAAATTAATATTATTTTTTATGCTAGCAATGACAAGGCCTTTGCTGATTTCATAAAAGGCAAAATTGATCTTATAAAAGAAATTACTCCTTACCAAAAAGATATCCTCAAAAACAGATCTCGCATCAAAATAAACAACATCTCTTTACCTAGATATTATGCTTTGTTTTTAAATCAGCAAAACCCTCTCTTGGCAGACGTTAAAATTGCTGCTGCTTTGGATTTGGCAATCGATAAGCAAAAAATTGTAGACGAAGTGTTTTTTGGTGATGCTGAAATATTAAATTTACCGATATCAAAAGATTTTATTGGTTATAATAAAGATTTAAGCCAAAACAAATATGACGTCGTCAAAGCAAAAGAAATTCTTGCTGATGCTGGCTTTAAATATGACGAAGAAAAGGGAGTAATGTCCAAAACCAAAGGAAAGGTTGTCACAAATCTAGAGTTTTCTTTGCTAATACCTTCTATCAACGAAATTATTCATCTCACCGAAATATTAAAGAAAAATCTAGAAGATATTGGTGTAAAAGTAAATCTACAAATTTTACCCCTAGAAGAAATCTACCGTGACTATCTAAAAACTAGAAACTACGATGCTTTGATTTTTGGACAAACATATACCACCAATCCCGACTTATATTATTTTTGACATTCACAACAAGCCACCAATTTAGGCCTCAATTTGTCACTATACAAGGATTCCAAGCTTGACTCTTTGCTTGAACTGGCAAGATCAAGTAGCGACAACGAAGAAAAAACTCGTCTTTTGCTTAGCATACAAGATATTTTAAATACCAATAAACCAGCTATATTTTTGAATAACCCTTACTATATAAATGCTCACTACAAAACTTTGAACGTGGGTGATAAAAACATTTACGGGTCTTATTCATCCTTTTTATCAAATATGGATACTTGATTTATTCATCAAAAAAGAGCTTTAAAATAATCCTCAATCTTTTGCTCTAAATTATTTCTATTTGTTGTTTTTTGGCAACATAGCCAACAAACAACTTTGCCGAGATGGTGAAACTGGTAAACACGCAGTGTTCAGAACGCTGTGCCTTTATGGCTTGAGAGTTCAAATCTCTCTCTCGGCACCAAAAGTCAGAACACAATTCTCTAATTCTCTAATAAGCCAATATTCTAAACAGAATACAAATCAAAATTTAAATATCCTAATACTCCCTAAACCTTTAGAAAGCTTTCTAAAGGACGGGCCTGTGGTCTAATATTCTAAAAATAAATGCAGGCCCAGTAAAAACATCTAGAGCAATACGCTTTAGTTAAAAAATATTTTAAAATTTAATAAATAATAAAAATAAAAAAATGACACCACAAACAACAGAAAAAATACCTATAAAGAAATCAATTCCTAGAAGATATGGCCATCCGAAAATGACCATAAATCGTCGTCCCTCAACACTTCAAAGACCCATAGAAAGAGCAGCAACCAATGTCCCAGCAAACCCACTAAGAATAATCCCTTTGGGAGGATTGGGAGAGGTTGGTCGCAACATGCACGTGTTGGAATATAAAAATGAATGCATTATTGTGGACGCTGGACTAAGATTTCCTGAAGAAAATATGCCTGGTGTGGACTTTATTATACCAAACATCGAATATCTCACCAACAACAAAAACTTAAAAATCTTGGGCATATTTGTATCCCATGCCCACTATGATCACTTTGGAGCAATTCCTTATTTGATTTCAAAACTTAATTATCCTCCTATCTATGCCACTGCTTTGACAAAAGAAATTATTATGCGAAGGCAAGAGGAGTTTACCAATCTTAAAAAAATAGACATCAAGCTTATTGATGTAGAGAAAAACAATTGTGTAAATTTGAAAAACTTTATCATTAATGTGTTTCATGTAAACCACAATGTGCCAGATGCCGTTGGATTTATGATTGAAACACCACAGGGCAATATAATGTACACTGGTGACTACAAAATCGATTTTAACCCTGTTTTCGATAAAAAAGCAGACCTCACTACCATTGTAAAACTTGCTTCAAGAGGCGTTGACTTACTTATGTCTGATAGCACTGGTATAGAGCAAGAAGGTCACTCAATATCCGAACAAGAAATTTTTCTAAACTTAGAAAAAGTTTTTATGGCCACCAAAGGCAGAATCATTTTAGCAACTTTCTCTTCGTTGATCGGCAGATTGCAACAAGTGATACATCTAGCAGAAAAATTCGATCGCAAAATTGTCATCAATGGTTTTTCCATGAAAACAAATTTGGCTATTGCTAAAAAGCTTGGCTATGAAAAATGCGATTCAAAAGTAATCATTGATTCCAAAGATATCCATCGACACAAACCCGAAGAATTAGTTATTCTCACAACTGGAGCTCAAGGGGAAGACAATGCTGGACTAATGAAAATTATGGGTAAAGAGCATCGTTTTATTCAAATAGAAAAAGGTGACACCGTAATTTTTTCTTCATCCGTTATTCCTGGCAATGAAATGGCTGTTCAACATTTAAAAGACGGCCTAACCAAACAGGGAGCCAAAATATACCACTACAAGATGCTTGACATTCATGCTTCTGGTCATGCCCATAAAGAAGATTTAAAACTTATGCTCAACCTAATAAAACCCTACAACATTATGCCAGTTCATGGCTTCTACTACATGCAAAAACTTTTCAATGATTTAGCAATGGATGTTTTGGGGCTCAAACAAGAAAATTGTATATTAGCCACCAATGGCCAAATTGTTGAAATGGTAAAAAATCGAGTTCGAGTGACTTCCAAATTTGTGCCAGCAAACTATATTATGGTGGATGGTTTGGGAGTAGGTGATGTTGGCGAAATTGTTTTACGCGATAGGCAAGAGTTGGCCAAAGACGGCATGTTTATCATAAACTTGATCATTGAGAACAAAACAAAAGAAATAAAAGTTTTGGAAGTTATTTCCAGGGGTTTTGTTTTTATGAAAGATTCCACTCCGCTAATCAAAGAAGCGAAAGAAAAAGTTTCTCAAATCATTCAAAAAGCTATATCAAAAACATCGCTCGATAATGTCAATGAAGCATATCTTCGAAACATTTTGCGCGACGAGATTGGCTCATTTCTATTTTTGAAGACCGAACGCCGACCAATGATTATTCCAATTGTTATGGAAATGTAATAAATCCAGGACTATTCAAAACCAGCCAAAACAATATGTTTTGGCTGGTTTTTGTGTCTCCCTGGTAGGAATCGAACCTACATCAACGGCTTAGAAGGCCGCTACTCTATCCGTTGAGCTACAGGGAGATTTGTTTTAAACATTTATAGCTTATCACATTTTATATTTGAAATCAAGAACTTTATTTGCTATAATATACTTATAAAAATAAGCTTATAAAAATGAAAAAATTTGTAATTATTTCGGTTGTTTTGATTGTATTTGTCTCTATTTTGCTAGTGCTAAATATGGGCCAGCATAAATCAATTCGCGGCATAGTAGACAGTGTGGACACTTCTCTTAGAGAAATTTCTTTACATCATGACAACGAAAATATTCTTTTAAAACTTTCCCACGAAGTAAATATTGTGGATTCCAAAAATATGCCTTCGTTTTTAGCAGAGATAAACCCTGGCTTTGAAATAATTGTGGATTTTCATGTCAAAGACAATGTTTATTATGCCGACAAAATAAAAATAACCAAATCTCCAAATATTATTATTTTGTCTCCAAAAAATAACTCTTCAGTTAGCTCAACTTTTACTGTCTCGGGAATATCTAGAACATTCGAAAATACCTTGATGATCGAAGTTGTTGAGCCCAAAACAAAACAAGTGTTAATAAAAAAATACTTAACTGCTGATGCAAAAGACATTGGTCTTTATGGCAACTTTGAAACCAACATTGATCTTACTTTTTTCCCACACTATCCGTCACTTAGCTTATCAGCTTTTCAATATTCAGCAAAAGATGGGTCTATTATCGACAAAACAACTGTTTCTTTACAAATAGAGCAAGAGGTAAAAACATCTGTAAGCAAAAACGTATTCTTTAACACCACCAAAAACAATCCACATCAAGATTGTGAAATAGTGGAGGGTGTGAGCCGTTCTTTTGACTACAACTTTGATTTGGTAAATAGTGCGCTAATGGAATTAACAAAGGGACCAAATCAAAAAGAGAAAGATGCTGGCATGAGCAGCTCAATACCAGCCGAGACAAAAGTAAACAAAATTTCTATACAAAACAATGTTTTGTATGTTGACTTCAATCAAAAACTTCAAGAAGGAGTTGGAGGGTCTTGTAGGGTTGGCGCCATAATCGCGCAGTTAACCAACACCTTTAAAAACCTGGGTTATTTTGAAAATGTTGTTATTTCTATTGACAATAAAACTGAGGATATTTTACAACCATAAACAAAATTATGCACAAAAACACAAAAATTATCGAAAATATACTTCTAGTTGTGGCTATTATTTTTATAACCGCCTCCTCTTTATTTTTTTTAAAACAGGCACGAGAAATGGAGTTTTGAAAAATTTCTGCTTCTCAAAAAAAGATTATTGACGACCGAGAGATAAATATTTTGGTTTTGGGTATTGTGGGTTTTAAAAGCAGAAGCCCTTTGCTTAGTGATGCAATCATGGTGGTTAATCTAAACTTGGCCAAACAAAAAATAAAGGTAATTTCTATTCCTCGAGATCTGTTGGTGCAAGTTTCAAGCCCATCGCACTTTGCAAAAATCAATAGCTTGTTGACTATTGAAAATCCTGATTTAAAAATCAAAAAAACCAAACTAATAAGCAAAAAAATCTCTGAAATTACTGGTCTTGAAATAGATAAAGTGGCTGTGGTGGATTTGGATGGGTTTAAATATTTTATTGATGCTATAGGCGGAGTCAATGTGTATCTAGAAAAAACTGTATATGATCCAATACTTCTAAATCCTGACAATTTCGATGAAATGTTTTCATTGGAGGCCGGCTGAAACTTTATGGACGGAGAAAAAGCTGCCAAATTTGTCCGTTCAAGATTTGCAGCAACTGGCGATTTTTATAGAATAAACCATCAACATGATTTGCTACTTTCGGTGTTGCAAAAATTAAAACAAATAAATGCTTTTTCAAGTCCTTCGTTGGTCTACAAAATATACAATAGCTGAAAAGGGTATCTTTATTCTGATTTAAATACAGCTGATGCAATAAAGCTAATGCCTTATATTCAAAATTTATCCACTAAAGACATTTCTTTTGTATCGATAAGTTTTTCAATACCCGACCAACTACTTCGCTCAAACAGATCTGATATATATGGATATTTTTTGGAGCCAACACAAGGTCTAGAAAAATACGAAAATATACAAAATTATATACAAAATTTTACCCACTAACATGAACCAAACAAGCAATAAAAAAATGATTGTTGCATTAAACAATCCAGGTGTAAAATACGACTCAACTCCTCACAACGTGGGCAAGGTTTTTTTGGATTGACTATACGAAAAATTGCAACAAGATAACAAAATTGATTCTGGCTACAAATGAAAAGATGACAAAAAAATGAATGCAAAAATATTGGAACTCAAAATAGGCAACAGGGAAGTTGTGTTTGTATTGCCAAAGACATTTATGAACGAGTCCGGTATTGCTGTGGCAAAGGTGATAAATTACTACAAAATTGATCTCAAAAAACTCATCGTTATCCATGATGAAGCAGATATGCTAATAGGCAAGTCAAAGCTTGGCTTTAGCCACTCTTCAGCAGGCCACAGAGGCATAGAATCGGTCATACAGCACATAAAGAGCCAGTTCTTTTGAAGATATCGCATTGGCATAAGGCCGGTGGATATTGTGGAAACAAAATATAAATTCAAAGCAGGTGATTTTGTTTTGCAAAAGATGTCCAAGGAAAATCAAAAGGTATTGTTTGATAATTTTGAAAAGTTTTATTTGGATATTATGAGATGGATTATAAACACCTAAGTATTGACATACTACACTTTTTGTGATAGAGTATTTTTGTTCTTTAAAATACTCAATGGAGGTGC
>CAYGJE010000014.1:7947-9543 GCA_964350215.1 uncultured Candidatus Saccharibacteria bacterium
TAAAAACATCTGACCTACCGTCGGAGAGCATCGGCTCTCCGACTTTTATTTTGGTATTGATTTTTGCGCCAAGATTTGCTAGTATATCTACATAAACAACACGGGGTGTGGTGTAAAGGCTAACATACATGCTTTGGGAGCATGGGACTCCCGGTTCGAGTCCGGGCACCCCGACACTCAGAAAAAGGCGCCAACTTTGGCGCCTTTTTCGTTTGCTAATTTTGGTTATTTTTGATATCATAATGATTGATATTAATTTATACCAACATGATTATTTCTTTTTACAGATGATTTATAAAACAATTTAAAAAACTATACGACATTTTTGTTGTTTTTTCTTCAAAAGCTTTTACTGCTTTCACGGTTATGCTTTTGATGATAATTATCGCTAGATCTTTTGGCACTGTTGGCTCGGGAGTTCTTAGCATGATATTGCTTGTGCCTGGGCTGGCTTTTAGTTTTGGCAACTTGGGAGTAGACAATTCCAATATTTATTTTTTGGCCAACAAACAAAGTGATCCGAGAAAAATACTTTCCAACACCATCATCCAATCCTTGGTGATGTCAGTATTAATGATTCTTATTTTTTTACTGTTCTTTTTTATGTATCCTGGAATTATTGGAGATCTAAATCCTATCTATTTTTACATCTCGTTGCTGATTGTGCCAATATTTTTTATAGAGCGTTTTTTACAAAGCATATTGATTGGACTGCAAGATTTTAATTTGTTTGGGAAACCTCTCATTGTGACCAAAACTATAATTTTGCTATTGGTGGCTTTTTCTATATTTGTTTTAAAGTCCAGCTTACTTTTTACCACATTGCTTTTTGCTATTTCTCTGTCTATTTTGCCATTCTGATATCTTTTTGTGTTGATCAAAAAATATGGTTTTTCTTTTTCTTTTGATATGACACTATTTAAAAGAAATTTTCTTTTTAGCTTAAAGTCATATGTTATTGCACTGTTTTGTTTTCTTATTTTGAGGGCTGATATTTATATTTTGAATATTTATAGGGGCGTATCAGAAGTTGGTATATACTCTGTGGCAACCAATTTTTTTGATGCTATAAACCTTATCACTGCCAGTATTGCTTTGGTTTTGTTTCCTCAAATGTCTTCAAACATCAAAGATGGCTACAAAATCCTTAGATTTGGACTCAAGCTAACTTCTATATTTGTAATTCCTGCTATATTAGTTGTGGCTATTTTTGCCAAACCATTGATATTATTAATTTTTGGACCGTCTTTTATTTCGGCAATATATCCGTTTGTTTTTCTTAGTATTGCTTTGGTTTTTTGATCGCTTACAGTTATCATAAATCAATATTTTTCATCCATTGGCATTCCTTTTTATTTGATGTTTGTGTGACTGCTGGGATTGGTTTTAAATATTGTTTTAAACATAATCTACATTCCAAAATATGGCATGGTTGCCGCGTCAATCTCGTCACTAATAGCATATTTTGTATTGTTTGTTCTAAGTTATATATTATCATCTTTTGCTTCCAAAAAACAATGCTAAAAGACGTCCTTGATTTTTACAAAAAATCTGATATAATTATATAAGTATTGCCCGGGTGGCGGAATGGTAGAC
>CAYGJE010000014.1:9643-11744 GCA_964350215.1 uncultured Candidatus Saccharibacteria bacterium
ATATAAGTATTGCCCGGGTGGCGGAATGGTAGACGCGAAGGACTTAAAATCCTTTTGGAATTATCCAGTGTGGGTTCGAGTCCCTCCCCGGGCACCAGCTCCAGCCCTTTAGTTTCTCTAAAGGGCTGGAAATTACCCTCATCTTTTAAATAGCGGGGCTATTAAAAAGATGGGCCTACGGCTAATAACCCAATAATCTAATTTACTAAAGAATTAGAAATTCAAACATCCCTTAACCCCCATAAAGAGGGACGGGCTGTAAGCCAATGTTCTAAACAAAATGCAAATGCGAAATTTAAATTCAACCACAGTGGAATAATGGCACGTGGCACAAAATCAAATTTGATTAACAAAAGAGCCAGCATAAAGCTGGCTCTTTTTTGCTATAACACTTCTATAATGGCATCTTGTATGCCGAAGTGAATAGCTTCATTTGTGTCTTCAAATCAAATATCTACTCTTTCTTTGTAGCGTCTATTCATTCTGTCTTGAACTTCGAATACCTTGTCTCCATAAAGTTCTGGCAATCTTACCTTTGTTCCAAAGGGAAGAAAGTTCGCGGCAATAATACCGTCTCTAACCATTTGGCCAGAAGCTGTTTCAAACGGAGTATCATCCGTTTGGCAAACAGTCGACGAATAGGCAGTGACCGTTACCTTGAATTTTACTGGTGAAACATTTTTAGTTTCATTTTTAAACGGTTTTAGGAACAAGGTGTTATACGAATAACCACTTTGAAATGGTAGTACAACAGATGACGCTTCATTAAAAGATAATCGTCCAGGTTGACCAAGGTTTAGTAATAAACCCGTACACGCTACTATCAACAAAGATTTGTTGGTAAGTAGTGGTCTGATTTTCCTAGACATAAGGTTTAGTTTAGCAACCAAACCTCCGCCTTTTTTCATAAACTTGTAAACACCCATTTCTGAGTGTTATATATATATTTTACCATATTATAAGCTTTTGTCAAGAGGTTTTAGACGTATTCAAAACAGCGTTTATGCCCATAAATACTAGTTTTTTTGACCATAACCTCGATTTTCGCTAGGATTTATCGTGTTTTTTGCTGTTTTGAAAAACCCTCGTAAATACTAGCCAAAATCATCATTGATAATGTTTCTTTTCGCTTTTTCTTGTAAAAAAGCCCTGTTTTGAGGTATTTTTGCAAAATCCAGCTTTTTGTTGTTTTGTTATTCTGTATGATGATTTTTCAATCATAGTTGGGTGTCATTTTACATTACGCAATGCGATCCCTTTTATTTTTTGCACTATTATGTTATAATATCTTAATAAAAACTATACTTATGTTGCGCGCAACTGGCTTTGTTTTAAAAAAAACTAATATCGGAGATTTTGACGTTGGATATTGTTTTTTTACTAAAAAATATGGTAAAATAAACCTAACTGCTAGATCAGTAAAAAAACCTTTGTCAAAATTAGCAGGGCAATTGGAGCCGCCGTCTCTGGTCAATTTTATTTTTTCTCCAGCAGGCAATGGTGGGATATTGAGTACTGCTCTAGCCAAAAGAAGCTTTTTAAAAATAAGGCGCGATTTTGACAAACTAAACATATATCTTAACTGATGCTCGTTGATCTATGACTTTACCTTTGAAAAACAAAAAGATGACAAAATATGACATCTGCTTAAAAGTCATACTCAAATGCTTTGTCAAAAAAATCCTCTTATAACCAACGTTCTGTTTGTCAATGCTTTTTTAAACACTCTTGGTTTTAATCTTATTAGTGATCGCTGCGTAAATTGTCAAAAGCTTTTTGCGACCAAAACTTTGGTCTCTCACGATTTTGCTAAAGGAGGATTTGTCTGCAGCGAATGTTTGAATAAAAAATCAAATTTGGTTTCATGAGAATTATTTGAAATCATCCAAATGCTGCACACTAATGCAAAAGATTTATCAAATGACAAGTATTTTATAGCTCTTGTGCTAAAAAACTATTCTTCATTAATAATGTTTTGACAATGTTATCTAAAATATATAAAAAATTTTTATTATAATAATACTATGACTAACGAAAAAAAACTTTTCGTTTTGGGCATAATCACAACAATCTGTTTCATTGTTGCTGGTGATTTTGTATG
>CAYGJE010000015.1:0-10513 GCA_964350215.1 uncultured Candidatus Saccharibacteria bacterium
ATATATAAAAAAGTAAAACAAAAATATTTTGAGGCAATATTAGACAATCGTAAGCAATTTGAAATTCGTTTGGGCGACTTTGACTGTGCCGAAGGTGACATCATTGTCTTACAAGAACAAGATGACCAGACAAACGAACTTACCGGCAGAACCATGAACTGTGAAGTGGTGTACAAAATAAACACAAAAGAGGCTGAAAAATTTTATTCAAAAGAAGATATCGATAAACATGGACTGGTAGTATTAAACATTCGCCGACATTATGACTTTGGAAATTAAAACAAAAAACAACTCTCGACGGAGTTGTTTTTTGTTGTTTTTAAAGTTCTTATTTGATATATTATTAATATACAAAAATATATTTCTAAAACCAATGAAGCCAAACAAAGATACCAGCATAAAAAAAGCCGAACGCAGCATACAAATTTTTAAATTCTGTAGATTTTTGCTTTTAGGAGCAAGCGTCTTGTCTTTGGTGTTGTTTGAATGAGACATGTTTGGCGCACAAAGCAGGTTGATATTAATACTGTTATCAGCGATGCTCATGATTTGCAATTATCATTGTTTTTATTTTGGCAAAAAATATTTAGGAATTCTGTTCCCTGTTTTTGCTGTCTTGATGCCAGGAGCTATAGCGACAACTTTATTTTATTTTGTGTATTCTCAAAATATCAACATGAGCCACCATTGGTTTTTGCTAGTGTGACTCTGTGGACTGGTACCATCTTTTTTTGCAACTCGCTCAAAAATAGCCACCACAATATCATTTTTCTTGTTTTTTGCATGAGCCACAATATTTTTTGAATTTTATAGCTATGGCGGCATGATATTTAAACTCTTGTCTCTTTTGTGTTTTTGCGGGTTTGTTTTTGGGCTGTCGTTGCTTGCCGATCAAAATCCCAAGATGCAATTTTTTAGCAAAACATGAGGATCACTAAGTTTTTTGCTGTCCAGCATGATTTTTGGAGTGCTTTCGATAAATGTTTTTGATAATCACAATTTCTTTGACATTACTTCCTATATATACAATTCTTTTTACGGTCATGGTATATTTTTGTTACTATTTTATCTTACCACCTTGGGCATCTTGATTTATAATTTGGTTTCTAGAACATTGGCGCTCAAAAAACTTTATTGAGAGGGGTTGATATCATTTTTAGCAGTATCCACGCCAACCGTGGCCTATCTGTTTATTGACAACTATTTTGTAACCAATTTGCCAGGATATTATTCAGTTGCTTATGACAATGCCATTTGGGTTTTGTTTAATGGTGTGGCGATACTATTCTTATTATCGATACTTATGTTGGGGGTATTCAGAAAGCAAAAAATATTAATTGTAACGGGAGTTGTTTTGACGATAATGTTTGCGCTTACAAAATATTTTAATGTGTATTTGCAAAAAATTGAATTATGGCAAAAATATTTTTTATCATAAAATTAACAAATTAATAAAATAAATAAAAACCATGGAGACATTTATATTTAAAGTGCTAGGGCTAATTTATTTGCCAATTATAATTGGCATGTTTGTGAACAAAAAACACTACAAATCAATGCTTTTGGAATATTCCAAAAGTGCCGTGGCTTTGTTTTTTGGGGGTATTTTGTCGCTCGTTTTTGGTTTGGCACTCATATCGCTTAGGAGTTATTTGGCAAGTCCAAACGGCATAATAATAATTTTTTTGGGCTACGCCGCGATCATAGAAGGAGTGGTTTTGTTTGTGGCCCCAGATTTCTACAAATTTTTGACGCAAACAATTGCCAACAATGAAAAATATTATAAGCTATGCTGCATTTTAGGTCTTTTGTTTGGGTTGATATTTTTGACCTTAGGGTATTTGATATAAAAAACACAAAACAAAAAAGTCGCAATTAGCGACTTTTTTGTTTTGATTATTTTTTCTTTTGAATAGTTCCAGATTTGCTTTTTATGATTTGATCAATAACATTGTATTTTGATGCCTCTTCACTAGACATCCAAAAGTCCCTGTCAGTGTCAATCTCGATTTGGGAAATTGATTTGCCAGTATGTTTTGCCAAAATGGCGTTAACTTTTTCTTTGACTTTCAAAATATGCTTGGCAGATATTTCAATATCTTTGGCTTGACCCTCTGCCCCACCCATCACTTGATGCAAAAGTATTTCTGAATTTGGCAAACTAAATCTTTTACCTTTTGCTCCACAGGCCAATATTAGGGCTGCAGCTGAAGCAGCCACGCCAATACAAATAGTGGAAACATCTGACTTTATATATTGCATGGTATCATAAATTGCCAAGGCGGCACTGACAGATCCTCCCGGAGAGTTTATGTAGAGCTGGATATCTTTTGCAGGATTTTCGTATTCCAAAAACAACAATTGAGCTATCACAGTGTTTGCCATTTCATCGTCTATTGGCCCCGATAAAAAAACAATTCTGTTTTGGAGCAATCTTGAGTAAATGTCGTATGCCCTTTCAAATCCTTGTGGTGTTTTTTCCACCACCACGGGGATTAGTTGAGATGTGATTTTTCTTTCCATGGTAATAAAATTATTTTTTTAATAATTATTCGACCTTCAAAAGCAAGTCAAATACTTTTTCATTGCGTAGTATTTCGGCGCTGTAATTTTTTATCATGTTGATATCGATATTTTTGGCGCCTGGGTTTTGAATACTTATTTCGCTGATTATATCTTGAGCACGTTGGTCTATTTCTTCTTGAGTTGGCTCGATTTTTTCTAAGCGAATAATTTCTCGAAGTATCAATGCGTTCATAACTTTATTTTTGGCTTCCACAGCGATATCTTTTTTGACGTCCTCTTCGGTTTTTTTGATCTGATTAAGATATTCTGTAAACTCCATGCCCATTTCAGCAATTTTGTTTTTTACATCTTCGAAAGTATTTTTTGTTTCTCTTTCCACCAACACTTCTGGTAGTTCAACTGAAATATCAGCTTTAATTTTTTCTAAGATCAACAATCTAATTCGTTCTTCTTCTTGAATTTCTTTTTCTTTTTGGACGCCATCTCTTATATTATTTTTTAACTGTTCCACAGTTTCAAATTTGCCCAATTTTTTAGCAAAGTCATCATTTAGTTCTGGGATTTCTCGCTTCATTATTTTATTGATGGTCATTTTGACTAAAGCATTTTTATTTCTCAAGTCCTCAATAGAATAATCACCTGGAAACACGACTTGAACATCTTTTTGATCTTCTTTTTTAAGACCCATCAAGTCAGTATTAAAAGCTGAAAAAACTGGTTCCTTGCCAACAATAAATTTGTAATTTTCGGCAGCTAGATCAGGTCTTTCTTGCTCATCTATAAAAAGTTTGTAGGAAGCGTCCACAATATCACCATTTTCAATACCTCTTTCTAGCTCTTTAAATTCTGACCTCGATTCTCTTAATCAGTTTAAAGTGGTGTCGACATCTGCGTCAGTGACTTGTATTTCTTTTTTTTCTTTTAGCGCTTCTTTTGCCTTTTCTTTGTAGTTTTTTAAGTCCACACTAGGCACTATTTGAACTTTTATTTTGCATTCTGCTTCTTCGTTGACAACCATTTTAGTTATTTCGAGTTCTGGGCTAGAGACAACTTCTATTTTATTTTCTTCGATATATTTTGGATAGGCCTCTTTGATAAACATAACCACGGCCTCTTCAAAAACAACATTTTCACCAAATTGTTTTGTGGCTATTTCGCCAGGAACTTTTCCTGGTCTAAATCCATCCATTTTTAGATTGGCAGACAAGCTATCAGCTGCTTTAGTCAAAAATGGAACAATATCTTCTTTGGCCATGTTAAAAGTTACCTCAATCAAACTATCGTGAATATTTGTTTTAGATGTCTTCATAAATGTATTTTATAGTTATTAAATTAAAGCTGTTCTGCGTCACTTTCGTCGGCTGGTTCTTCTGGAAGTTCTTCCTCAGAAGAAGTCATTGTGGAATAAATTTTTATATTTCATCCAGTTAGTTTGGATGCCAATCGAACATTTTGACCACTTTTACCTATTGCGGCCGAAAGAAGAGTTGGGTCAACGTAAATCTTTATTTCTCTTAAATCAGGCATAATCTCTGCTTCCACAATTTTTACTGGAGACAAAGCATTGGACACAAATTTTGCTGGCTCTTCTGAATATTCGATAACATCAATTTTTTCATTTTGAATTTCGTCTGACAAAGCATTTATTCTTACTCCTTTAGGTCCAATACATGCGCCCACTGGGTCAATTTCTTTTTGATTTGAAATAACGGCTATCTTTGTTCTGAAGCCCGGCTCTCTTGCGATGGCTTTTATTTCAATAATTTTTTCTTGAAGCTCAGGGACTTCCATTTCCAAAAGTTTTTCCACAAAAGAAGGATGCGATCTTGAAAGCAGCACCATTAGTGTTCCTCCGGTCTCTCTCATTCCTAAAGCCAAAAATCTTTTTCTTTCTCCGACTTGTATTCTTTCCATTGGCACGGCCTCTTTAACTGGCATCAAGCCAACTGCCTTGCCTAAGTTCACAAACACATTGTTGCCTTCAATTCTTTGGATTGTGCCAGACACAAGTTCGTTTTTCTTGTCTTGAAACTCTTCCATGGCCAAAGTTTTTTCTAGCTCTCTCATCTCTTGGATGATAGTTTGTTTGGCTGACTGAGCGGCAATTCTAGTGAAATTTTCATCAGTATCTAGCGGCATGACAATTTCATCTAAAACAGCGGCCTTTTTGTTTTCTTTTTTTGCATCTTCAAGTAATATATGTTTGTCGGGATTGAATCTAATTTTTTTATCAACACCATCTTCAAAATCATCTTCTTCGGTTTCCACATAGTCCTCAGATACTTCTTTAAGCATATCATGATCCACCACTATCATTACTTTGTAGAATTTTATGTCGCCAGTATTGCGATTGAGTTTGGCGCGTATTATTTCGCCTTTTTTGGCATGCTCTTTCTTATATGCCCTTGCTATTGCCAGCTCAATAATATCCCAAATTTTGTCTTCAGGAAATCCCTTTTCGCTGGTGAGCTGCTTTACAGCTGCGTTTACGTCTCGTAAATCCAACATGATTATTTTTTATAGGTTTTTTAAATGACTGTTTTTAAA
The DNA here is from genome assembly GCA_964350215.1 of uncultured Candidatus Saccharibacteria bacterium. Taxonomy (GTDB): domain Bacteria; phylum Patescibacteriota; class Minisyncoccia; order UBA6257; family JAKLIH01; genus CAYGJE01. The sequence goes on from CAYGJE010000015.1 coordinate 5,074, forward strand.
GTTGCGAACCGCTTTTGGCGGTTCGCAACAGTAATCAGGTCAACTTATAACTACATCAATTATATCATATAACACAAAAAAGTCAAGATTTGTTAGCCGGCCGTTTTTCTCAGCCCATCCATTATCTTTCTTTTTGTTTCTGCCATTTTGGCATAATCAAGTCATTTTTTGTTTGGCTTTTGTTTTTTGTCAGTTATTATTTCTATAATATCACCAGAGTTTAGTTTGTAGCCCAATGGCACCAAATGATTATTGACTTTTGCCATTTTACAACAATTGCCAATGTCGGTGTGTATTTTGTAGGCAAAGTCAATTGGTGTGGCGCCTGACCTTAGATCGATAACATCGCAATTTGGCGTAACCACAAAAATTTGTTCAGAAAGGATATCGTTGGTAAATAGTTCAAAGAGTTGCTGAGGGCTAATGTTTTCTAAGTCAATTTCGTTCAAGCTACTATATAGAACATTGGCACCACTTATTTTTTGTCTCTTGGTGTATTGCTTGGTATCTTTGGTAAGATTGTATATTCAATGGGCAGCAATACCGTATTCATTGTTATAAAACATATCTTGTGACATAATTTGCACTTCCACGATTTGGTTGTTGTTGGTGAGGACTGTGGTGTGGATAGCTTTGTAGCCATTTGGCTTGGGCAAGGCAATATAATCTTTTAAGCGGTCAGACATTGGCAGCCACAATCTATGTATTAGCCCCAGGGCAACATAGCAATCATCAAGATTTTTGGTGATTATGCGAAAGGCAATAATATCATAAATTTTATCTAAAGTTCCCTCTTTTTTTAATTTTCGATGAATACTAGAAAAAGTTTTTTTGCGAAATTGTATTTCGATAGGCACAAGCTTTTTGGATTTAAAATACAAAGCCATTTCTTCCCTTGACATATCAAGAAGTTTTTCAATTCTATAATAATAGTCAGCCACTTTGTTTTTGATAGACATAAAATCTTTTGGATATACATACGGGAAAGATGCCTCCTCCAAAAGCTTGCCAAGTTGGCTAAGACCCAACCTATAAGCCAACGGAGCATATATTTCTAATGTTTCCACCCCGTTTTTATATTGACTCTCACTACTCAACGCCCAAATAGATCTCATGTTATCGAGCCGATCAAACAGCTTTATCAAAATAACACGCACATCTTTTGAAGTGGCCAGTATTAGATTTCGAAAATTCTCAAGCTTTATAGCATCTTTGGACTGTTTAACAATTTTTTTCTGCAATGTTCTAATATTGCTCAAACCCTTCACCAAAGTTAGCACGTCAGTACCAAATTTATCTTCCAGGGTTTTTTCAGTAATATTGGTGTCTTCTAATATATCATGTAAAAAAGCAGCCACAATGGTGTTGATTTCGGGCTTTAATCGAGACAGTTCGATAGCCACTCTTAGTGGATGCAAAACATAATCTTCACCGCTGGCTCTTTTTTGACCTTGATGCTGTTCTTGAGCAAATAAAAATGCCTCTTCGATAACACGAAAATCTTTTGGGTTGAACCTCGTTTTTAAATTGTTGTATATTGGATTAAGCGCTGGTATCATATGAGCAATCTTTGTTAGAACATTTGTTAATGTTTTTGTTTTTTGCTATTAGTGGATAACCACATTGAGGACATTTTTTATCAAGAGGTTTTTTGTTGACAATAAAATCGCATTTTGGATATTGGTTGCAGCCATACACCACTTTCTTTCTTTTGGTGACTTTACGTACTAGTTTGCCAACTTTGCATTTCGGGCAGTCAATATTTAGTTCATTTATGGATTTGGTGTATTTGCATTTTGGAAAATTTGGACAAGCCATAAATTTGCCAAAGCGACTCATTTTAAAAATCAAATCAGCATTGCATTCAGGGCATTTCTCATTGGTAGCTTCATTTTTTATCAAATCAATTTTTTGAACCAATTCGTTTTTTTGATCGAGATTGGCTTTAAAAGGAGTGTAAAAATCTTGTAGCAGCTTTTGCCAGTTGGTTTTGTTTAGAGCCACTTTATCAAGCTGGTCTTCTATTTTGCAAGTCAAATCATAATCAGAAACATCTTTAAAATGTTCGCTCAAAAGTTCACTGGTTTTGATGCCGATATCAGTGGGCTCAAAACATTTGGCATCATTGTAGGTTACATATCCTCTTTCCAACAATATTGATATTATAGAAGCATATGTAGACGGCCTGCCAATGCCAAATTTTTCCAATGTTTTAACAATTGACGCGTCGTTGAACCTAGCTGGCGCCAAAGTAAAGTGTTGTTTACTTTGAGACGACGATACTACAAATTTGTCAGCATTCGAAATGTCAACGCTAGTGCTTTCTTCTAGAGAGGGAAACATTTTTAAGAACCCATCAAATTTTATTGTTTGAGAATCGTTTTTAAAATAATATTTTGTATTCGTATTTTGCACCAGCAAAACAATGTTTTGCTTTTCAATGGATGCTTGCTGCATTTGGCAGGCGACAAATCGTTTTCAAATCAAATCATATACTTTGTATTCGTCACTAGTCAAAAAGCTCTTTAGTTTTTCTGGAGATCGCCATACATCTGTTGGGCGAATTGCTTCGTGGGCTTCTTGAGCTAATTTGGATTTGGTTTTGTAGTAGTTTGGGCTGTCAGGCAAATATTTTGTACCATAAGTTTCTTGTATAAAATCTCTTAGTGATGATATGGAAGACGCCGACAAATTGAGCGAATCAGTACGCATATAGGTAATTAAACCAACTCGTGAGCCATCAATATCAACACCTTCGTATAGTTTTTGTGCCAACATCATGGTCTTTTTTGATGAAAACTTATACGCTTGAAAAGATGACTGTTGAAGAGTGCTAGTAACAAGGGGTGGCAACGGCTTGCGATTGGACGTAGTTTTTTGAAGATCAACAATTTCTGCATCTTTAGTGTCTATTTCTTTTGATATTTTTTGAAGAGGCAAAGAATTTTTGAAATGCATTTTGGCTAGCTTTTGGTCATCTATTTTGAAAAGTTCGCCAATAATATGGTTTTTTTTATTTTTAAATGTTGCCTCAAAAGTTCAGTACTCTTCTGGATTAAATGCTTTTATTTCTTTTTCTCTGTCCACAATAAGTTTTAAAGCTGGTGTTTGTACTCTGCCGGCAGACAGACCCTTAAAAAGTTTTTTTCAGAGAAATGGCGACAAGCTATAACCAACCAATCTATCAAGTAGGCGGCGTGCCTGTTGACTGTAGACCAAGTCAAAGTTTATTTTTCTGGGATTATCAATAGCGGTAAATATCGCCTCAGGAGTAATTTCGTGAAACACAATTCGGCTGTAAGCTTCGTCTTTTATTTTTAAGGCCTCTTTCAAATGCCAAGCAATGGCCTCACCCTCTCTATCTTCGTCAGTTGCCAGTATTATATTTTCAAAACCGGCAGCATCTTTTTTTAGCTGGTTCACAAATTTGGTTTTGTCTTTTGGCACAATATATTTTGGTTCAAAATTTTTCTCCACATCAATGCCCAATGTTGATTTTGGCAAGTTTCTCACATGGCCCATTGACGCAATGACTTTATAATCTTTTTGTTTTAAAAATGAAGATATTGTTTTGGCTTTTGATGGACTCTCCACAATAATCAAAGTTTTCATAAGCACAAGTTTATTTTATTAAGAAGTTTTCGTATAACAATTGTTTCCAGTTTGTTTTATTATACCTTCTAATTCCAAAATAGTCAATTCCGTCATTATTTCTGAAATATCAAGAGATGTTTTTTCGCAAATAAAATCAACATCCACCGGAGTGCTTTCATCAAAAAGTTTTAAAATTTTTCTTTGGTTTTCTGATAGTTTTTGACAAAACAAACTTTCAGAAAAACTGGTTTCTTTATCAAGTCCCAACTCTTGCAAAACATCATCGCTCGAACGGATCAAGGTGGCACCATCTTTTATAAGACGATTGGTGCCTTGGCTATTTTGGTCAAAAATAGTGTTTGGTATAGCCAAAACATCTCTATTTTGTTCTTCGGCAAACTTTGCAGTAACCATGGTGCCACTTTTCTCTCTGGCTTCCACTATCAACACTGCTTTCGAGACACCACTAATCAAACGGTTTCTAGCCACAAAATAATATTTTTCTGGTTTTGTGTTGATTGGATATTCGCTCGCAATCGCTCCGCCGCATTCAATGATTTTTTCGCTAAGAGCTTTGTTGGCACTAGGATAAAAAAAGTTAAAACCCGAGCCAATAAAGGCCAGGGTTTTAAGATTATTTTTGAGAGCCGCAATGTGGGCGCAAGAATCAATGCCAATGCCTAGTCCGCTGATAACATTGATATTGTATCCGCAAAATCCATTTATAATTTTTTCGCAAGCTAATTTGCCATAAGCACTTGCCTTCCTAGACCCTATTATCGCGACATTGGTTCCTTGGTTGAATATTTTTAAATCTCCCTTTACATACAAGCCAAGTGGTGCTCGGTAGATTTCTTTCAAAACGCGTGGATACTTTGGATCTGTTTTTAAAACAATGTCCACGTTGGATTTTCTGAGAAGCTCATATTCCTTTTCTGCAAACACGGCGGATTTATCAAAATCTAATTTTATTTTTAATTCGTTTTTTAGTTGATCTATGTTTTTTCAAATATCTTCAAAAGAATGCCCTTTAACAACAAGAGGGTTTATTTTCTGCAAGCTATCTTTTAGTAGGATAGCCAAAGCATTGAAAAATATTTGATCTTGCATTGTATTTTTTTATAAAATTTGTTACATTATTTATATATAATAGTATAGCATTTTTTAATAAAAAAACATATGCCCACACCAACAGACAATCAACAAACAAAACCCAAAAACAGCATCAATCTCAACAGCTTTCAGAAAAAATTTATTGCCATGCTGTCAGTTAGTATTTTAGCACTAGTGGTGTCGTTTATTTTTATAAACAAAGAAAGTGCCAAAATTTTATCCATAACTCAAAGCATCAACAAATTTAGAGAAAATCAATCCGACATCAACAACCTCATGGAATATATTGCCAAGATGGAACGCCAGTCAAAAGAAGTTGGCAACGATCACTTAAAATACCAAGAGCTACTTACCGACAAAAGAGATTTGGCTGATGTTCGCAAAAATATCAACAGCATTTTTTTGAAAAAGAAATTAGATCCATTGTTTAGTTTTGTGACCGAAAATTCACCAAAAGAAAAAGAGCCAGGTAGTTATGGTTTCAATTTGGTGGTAACGGGTCAGTTAGACAAAATTTTACAAGCAGTGCAGGAAGTCAAAAATTTAAAAATATTGATTACTTTTGATCAAGTTGTTATCAACAAGGTGTTGCCGAAATCAGTTGCTATACCCGAAATAGACAATATCAGTCGAGAAGACCCTGTGGCCACTATTCCTAAAGTGGTCATCCCCAAAACAGATATCTACAAAGTAACCATACCGGGTAAAATTTATCTTAAAGAATCAATAATAG
>CAYGJE010000016.1:0-3596 GCA_964350215.1 uncultured Candidatus Saccharibacteria bacterium
AAAGGGTATGCAAGCGCATACCCTTTTTTATTACCCAAAATATGCTATAATATATACAATAAAAACATTAAAAAAATAACATGAAAAACATAATAAGAACAATCTATCTATACATCTTTGCTCTCTTGGGGCTGGTGTTGGTGATTATTGGTGGAGTGAGATTTGTGGATATGGGGCTCAAAGCATTTGTATTCACAAAAGCCGAAGAAGAGGATAAGATGATGTATTCTGGCTACAACCAAATGCCATATCCACTAGAAAGAATAACCAAAATACAAGAAAAGGACTTGGAAACAAAAGAACTCACAGAAGAAGAAAAAACAATAGTAAAAGAGTGACTCTCTGATTACAAAAACAAGAAAAACAACATAAATGTTGTGGATCCAATAGTGTCCAGAAGGCACAGAAATGCTTCGTCTAGCTTGTCGATGATTTTGATTGGTTTGCCGTTGTATTTGTTTCATTGGAAACTAATAGTGAAAGACGAAAAAAACAAAAACAGCTAGCTTGACAAGGGATATTTTTTATGATACCATTGATGTAGAAAATTAACATGAAAGGAGGGAAAAATGAAAAAAATTGTTCTGGTGTTTATGACTTTTTTGCTGTTTCTTTTTAGCAGCATATTGACAGCCAATGCAGACGATCCAGTTGCTATTGAAAAACAATGGGTTTCTGAAGTTGGTAGAAACTCTGCCATGCTCAATGTTGCGTTTGTTGCCAATGTTCGAATCCAAATAAGATTTGTTTGGAGGCAGATTGGTAGTGAAAAATGGAACGAAACTTACTGGATTGAAAAAAACGACAAACAAGGAACACACACGGAAACAATCAGCAATCTTAGCCCCGACACTGATTATGAGTTTAGAGCTGAAATCTCAGAACGAACCCCACCGATAGACCTAAAAGGCGATTCAGTAAAATTTTTTACCAAGATTAATATTGAAATCCAAGTTAATGCAACAGAAAAGGCCGGAGTAAAAACAAACGTTTTTGTTAGGTCTGAAAAGGGAGGCGTTTACTTATACGAAAACGATAATAAGGGAGCGACCTTTTGGACCACCCAAAATGAATTTTTTCTCATCATTGTACCAAGTCCAGGCCAAAACAAAATCACTGTGAAGGTTGGAAGGCATACCCACAGTGTAGAATTTTATGCCGATGAATAGGATAAATAGCGATAAAGCTGTTTTGTCAATTGACAAAACAGCTTTTTAATTTAAATAAAAAAGAGGGGCCGCACGCCCCTCTATTGGTCGAGAAGTTCTTTATATTCGCGAGTTTCGGAGAAATTTTTAAAAGAAACGCAATCTCTAAGTTGATCCAGTTTTGTTAGGCCACCAGGATAGCAAAAATCAGCAGAGTTTTCGGGCAGGCCAATGGTCTTTTTTAGTTCTTTGATAAAACGGTCCAAGTCATCTCTTGTTTTAAAAGAAAGAATAAAGCGATTTTCGCCTTGATCCATTTGAACAAAAAGAAATTCTTTGTTTGGGTCAAAAATAATCACGTCTATTTGTTTGAGTTCGATGTCTGGCTCTCTTGGTTTTGAGCTGTCAAACAAAAAAATACGAGTATCCATTTTGATTAGACCAGGTGACTCGATATATATTATCATTTTATACCCCTCCTTTTTTATGAACTAACAACAATATAGCATTTTTTAGAGCAAAAGTCAAAATTTGATTAGTATCAAAAAAAATGGTATATTTTAGTAATAATAAAAACATATCAATGAAATTCAAAGAAGAATATGCAAAATTAAATAGCGAGCAAAAAAAGGCAGTGGACACAATCAATGGCCCTGTTATGGTGGTGGCTGGTCCAGGCACAGGCAAGACCCAAATTTTAACATTGCGCATTGCCAATATTTTGGACAAAGTGGACATAGAGCCAGAAAACATTTTGGCACTTACTTTCACAGAGTCAGGAGCAATGTCCATGAAAAAAAGATTGATATCCATCATCGGTAATGATGCCTACAGAGTCAACATAAGCACTTTTCACGGGTTTTGTAATGATATAATCCAAAAATACCCAGAGTATTTTACCAAAATAGCTGGCTTTAAAAACATAGACGAAATAAAACAAATTCAAATACTAAGAAAGGTTCTAGATGACACCGAATTGCAAGATTTGGTCACGTTTAATAATCAATACTTCTATATCAAAGAAATAAAACACGCAATCGAAGAGCTAAAAAAAGAAAACATATCATTTACAGAGCTACGTGAAATAGCCACCAAAACGAAAGAGAGTTTTGAAAATGATAGCGAAAATTTTAACCCCAAAACCGGCAAAGTAAAATCAGCATTGCTGCCGTCTCAAAAGATGATAAACAAAAACATCGAACTGAGCTATGTGTTTGAAAAATATCAAGAAGCGCTAAACCAATCAAAATATTATGATTATTCTGATATGATAGTGGAGGTTTTGAAAACACTGGAAGAAAATTCAGAACTTTTGCTTATGCTGCAAGAGCAATATCAATATTTTTTGGTGGATGAATATCAAGATACCAACACCAGTCAAAATAAAATACTGGAAATTTTGTGCAAATTTTTTGACAACCCAGACGTGTTTATCGTTGGTGACCCCAAGCAAGCCATTTTTAGATTTCAAGGCGCCAGCATCAAAAATTTTGAATATTTTAAACATCTTTATCCTTCAGTCGTGCTGATTGATTTGGTCAACAACTACAGATCCAGTCAGCTTATTTTGGATTCAGCGCACCATCTTATTCAAAGAGACGCACAACTCAAAAGCTGTGTGGATTTTGAAAACAAAAAAATAAAAGTTTGTGCATTGCCAAATCCACAACAAGAGGCATATTTTGTTACAAAAGAAATTGAAAATCTAATTAAAAGCGGAGCCAACAAAAACAGCATTGCAGTTTTGTACCGCAACCACAAAGATTCGGATTTGCTGTCAGAAATGTTAGACAAATTTAAATTGCCATATAGCATAAAAAAGAAGGTCAATATTTTTGAAGACATCGACATCCAAAAAATGTTGCTGATAGTCAACACCATATATAACTATGGCAATGACGAATATTTGTTTAAGTGCATGCATATCGATTTTTTAAATATTGAGCCACTTGATATCTGCAAAATAATCAACTATTGCAACACCAACAAAATCAATGGCTATGATTTTGAAAAACACATCAACGACCTAGAGCTATCATCAAAAGAAAATGTGATAGATTTGTATCAAAAAATCAAACAATGAAGTATTTTGGCATCAAATGAATTGTTTTTAAATGTTTTTGGCATCATTGTCAAAGACGTCAATTTTTATCAGCATCTTCAAAAAAGCAGCAATCTAATAGACAAACTCGACAAAGTGGATGGGTTTTTTGATCAAATCAAAAAGATCGCCACCATGGAGCAAAACTTCATGCTCAGCGACTTTGTAAATTATCTCAACATAATCAAAGAAAACTCAATCGACATAACCAAGGACTCCATAATGGGTGACTTGGGGGGAGTGAAGCTTATGACAGCTCATCATGCCAAGGGGTTGGAGTTTGATAATGTGTTTGTGATTGGAGCCAACAGCAACAAATGGGAAAGCAAAAGAATCAACAGCAAGCT
>CAYGJE010000016.1:3696-6007 GCA_964350215.1 uncultured Candidatus Saccharibacteria bacterium
GAAGGCAGGCCAGAAAAAGATTTTTTGATTGAAAGGTTTGTTTGATATCTACAAAGATTTCCGCTTAGTATCAAGGATTTTGATCAAATAAAAAATGACGGTACCCAAATATTGTCACTCTACTATGACGCTTATCCTGAGTTTCACAGCAATGTGCTAGTGGAGTTTGCTATTTCTGGAGTCAATATCGAAGAAGATATAAGATTGACTGGCAAGTTAGACAAGCTCGAAATATTATCCAATAATTTGGTTAACGTGGTGGATTACAAGACCGGCAAGCCAAAAAGTGAAAATCAAATAATGGGCATGACCAAATCAAGCGATGACAACTACTACAATCAACTAAAATTCTATGGACTGCTACTCAAATATTATCAAGATGGCAAATACACAATGTCTAAGGGGGTTATTGATTTTATTGAGCCCAACGAAACCAAAAAACATGTCAAAAGAGAGTTTATGATTTCCGACCAAGAAATAGAAGATTTGGAAAAGGAGGTAAAGCGAGTTGGCAGGGAGATATTGGATCTGGCGTTTTGAGACAAGTTTTGCGACGAAAAGGATTGTCCATTTTGTAAATTGCGAAAAATGATGCAATAATGGCCATTGTTTAAAGCAACGAAAAATACAATTTTTATTTGCAAAGAACTTGTTTTTTTGGTACAATTTTAGTATATAAAAATTAAAATAAAAAAATGAAAAAACAAAAAAGTTTGGGCTACATAATATTTTTGGTTGTTGCTCTAGTTGTTTTGATATTCATTTTTGTACAAGGCAACAAAATGCAAGTATCTAGTCCCACCAAAGACGAAGCAATGCCAGAAATGATAGGCGGCGATCAAGATAATCATGGTTGTTTGATTGGTGCTGGATATTTATGATGCCCTAGCACTCAAAAATGTCAAAGATTATGAGAGGAAGAATGTCCGTCTGATTTCAAAAAAACAGTTCATTTTTTGACTTCCAAAGACAGCAACAAAATCATTTACGAGGAGCCAGGCAAACCAGCCATCACCACCAACTATGTATTTGACGGTAAATGTAAAGTTGGCGAAGAGTATTGCAACAACTTAAACATTGAAAACGGCACCAAAGCAATTGTGGAAGGAATCACTTTAGACGATGGAGTTTTAATAACATCTTTAAAATTCTAATATGCGCAGAAAAAGAAAAAACAATTCCAAAAAAATATTATTATTGATAGTTTTTTTGAGTGTTGTGTTTTTACTGTATTTCTTTTCCGACAAGATAAAAACAATTGCCAAGCCAGCCAAAGTGGAACCGCCAATATCAGAAGAGCGATCCATAAGCACTCAGCCAATAAGCTTTGAACAAAAATCTCGAAGCGATGAGCTCCAAAAATTTACCTACGATATCAAATACCCATATTTTAATATTGATTTTGTGGACCAAGACATCAAGCAAACAATTGATACCAAATTCCAAACATTTGAAAAAGATGCTATTGTCAACGAAATATTTGGTGATTACAAGTTTGACTTCACAGTAACATTCGAAGATTATTTGGTAAGCGAAGAAGTTGTTAGTATTAAGTTTATAGTGAGTAGCTTTTTGGGTGGGGCACATGGTATACACGATGTTATCACCAAAAACTACGATCTAAAACAAAAACAAGAAATTCATCTAGAAGATATGTTCGATAGCAAGGGATACTTAAAATATGTTTCTGACAAAGCAATAGCTCAGCTTGTAGCTCAAAAGGTGAGTGACGAGAGCTGGATCAAAACTGGAGCTGCTGCTTCAAAAGAAAACTTCAAAAATTTCAATATATCCAAAGACGGCAAAACAATTGTATTCCACTTTAGTCATTATCAAGTGGCACCATACTACCTAGGGATTATTCCTTTTGAAGTGGGCATAGAAGAACTAAAACCATTTTTAAAAAATTAATTAATAAATAAAAAAGCAATATGGACAAAAATTTTGAAAATTTGACTGTGGACTCAGGCATAAACTGATACATAGACCAATTGGTTTCTCAAAAACCAGAATTTAAAGATTTGGATCAAGATACCATTGAACAAATCAAGAAAGATTTAAAAGACAGAGTGGAGTCATATATCAACACCAGCATACTCAAGCAGGTGCCGCCTTCAAAATTTGAAGAGTTGGAAAAAGTTTTAGATACCAACAATGCAACCAAAATTCAAGAATTTTTTCAAAGCAATGTTGAAGATTTAAATCAAGTGGTCGCTATTGCTATGGCTGATTTTAAAAACAGCTATTTAGGAGTATAAAATTAATTTTTTATCATGATTGAAAAAAACAAAATGGAAAAAATCAAAAAAAC
>CAYGJE010000016.1:6107-8116 GCA_964350215.1 uncultured Candidatus Saccharibacteria bacterium
CCAACTCCAACTCCAGAAATAGTGGAACCAAACCCATATCCAAAAGAATATCACGAAGAGCCATGAGATTATTCAAAATTTGAAAAAGAAAAAGAGCCAAACTATATTATTGAGCCAGTTAAGCCATTTGAACCAACTCCAGAGCCACCAAAGCCACCAACTCCTGAACCAATTCAGCCGCCACTCCCAAGCAAACTAAAAATAAGAGCCGCTTTTGTTGGCTACAACAAGGAAATGGCCAAAGTGTATGCCAGAGATATTGCCGACAAAAAAATGTCTGAAGCATATACCCCGGATAGAGACCAAAAGTTTTTTGGCAAAGTAGGCAACTTTTTCAAAAGAGCATTCAAGTATGGAGTGGCCAGAGAATACTATAGACAAAAAGAAGTCACTAAGGCCCAAAAAGAAATTTTAACAAAGAAAAATCTTTTTGTGGACGAGGACTTGAGTGATCACATGCAAGAGTCCTACGACAAGGGCATTTTGGAAAGATTTGTCCAGCTGGATGATATTAAAGACATTTTACACAAAGGAGAGAAGGGTAAAAAACTAGAAGATCCAGCTATTCAATCTGAAATTGTGGATTTGATCAAAAGCTACGCTCTCAATAAAATTGATGACAACACTTTTGGTGACAACCAAAAAAGAATATTTGAAAAAATCAAGCAAACCAACCCAGATATTTTTTCAGAAGAAGTCATTAACGCCAACAACTTATTAGAACAAGCCCAAGCTCTAAGAGCCGCTTTTAGCCATCAAAAGGGATTAGAAAACGTGGAAATTGATCTAGACATCATGATAGGTGATATAAGAGCTGGTGCCAGAACAGAACAAAAGTTGTCTGGTGTGGATCGTATAATCGACAAAGTCCAAAAAACAAAACTAGGCAAAATGATCAACGAAACAACATTGGCAAGCGCATTGTCGATTACTTTTGGAGTGTCTCAGCAAATATCACAATTTTTTGCTTTTAACAAAGCAGCCCAAGCAGCTTCGTTTGGAGGTACAGCAGTGCTTTCTGGTTTGCTAGGCGCATCCAGAGAGAGAAACTATTGAGAACAAAAAAGAAGACAGCATTTTAGAGATATGGCTGTGGGTAAAAAACCAAACGATCTAGATAAGCAAAGAGCTATGCTAGAAACTTTTAAATATCAAAGTATTGATGCCAAAACAGCCATAGGCAATTTAGAAGTTTTTGAAAAAGGAATGGACTCTGTGGATAGCCCAGAAAAAGCTCAAGCAGTGCTAAATAACATAGCGCTTCTGGATGCCCGAATCAAATTGTCTGATGACAAGTCAATTGACCTGATATCATATAGCAGCAAGGAGGTTCTAGAAAAAGAAAGAACAGCTCTTGATATCAAACGAGCAAAAATAAAAGGTAAAATTGCCAAGTTAGCCAAAGACAACAAATGAAAATTTGGCGAATTAGAATATGAAGAATATTTAAAAGGCATTGTGGATAGCAATGTGAAAAAAATCGAAGATGAAGAAGGAGGAATAAGCGAGCAAAACAAAAAATTTGCCAAATTCAAAAACAAGCAAGGACTAAAGGCCTTTGGCAAAGGAATGGTCACAGGTATTGTGATTGGTGGCATTGCTCAAGAAGGATTTGCATTTTTGAACCCAAATCAACAAGGTCAAGTGGAAGAATGATTTGGCAAAATAGATGCCAATCCAACTTCCAAAACAGCACTCAAAAGTTTAACTGATTTTGTGAAAGGCCAATTTGCCCCACAAAATGCTTTTGCAATGAACACCATAACTCAAGAGAGAGGTATTTTTGCTGATAGACCTCAAAAAATATCTTTAGAAACAAGCAGAGAATTAAGAATAGACAACCAAGGCAATTATGATTTGTATGAAAATGGCAAAATGATATCCAATGATGCCATTGCTTTTGATGCTGATGGGTCTATTACTAGAGAGTCGCTAGAAGCCATGAAAGAAAATGGATACATGATAGATCAATCCAAATCAAATCTTTCTGAAGTGGTGCAAACAAGATC
>CAYGJE010000016.1:8216-10069 GCA_964350215.1 uncultured Candidatus Saccharibacteria bacterium
GCTAAAGTTTTTCCATTGCCAATAGGCGCCAATGGTCAGATTGAAGTAGGTCCAGAGTCACCAATATACCAACTCTTTAAAAACAACAACGGCAAAGCAGTTTTCAACGGTGGTTTTATCGAAGTTGTGGCAAAAGGAGCTGGTAGGGCAGGCAGAAACGCTGTTTTATCAACAGTAGAAGGGTCTAATATAATAGACAAACTCATAATCAACAACAACATAAAGGTTCCAAAGATTTTGGATCAAATCAAAATCACGCGTATGCCATTTGATAAAATACCTTTTGATTTTCCGCCATTTATTCCTGTTATACCGGGTAGGCCACTAGAACCAACCGTTGAAAAAGAAAAATCAAATCAAGATAATCAACAGCCATCGACGCCAGAACAAAAAATTCCAACTCAACCATCAATTCCAGAAACAAAACCAGAGCAACCAGCGGTTCCTGAGCCAGAAAGTAGTGTGCTTCCAAAAGGCGACAAAATACCACATCTTGCCGAAGTTCCAAAGAAAGAAGACGGAAAGGGGGTTGTAGAGAAAAAAGATGACTCAAGCCCAATCGCGGTTCCTCCAGGACGCTTTGACTCACCAGCAGATGCTCCTTTGGCAACATCAGCAGTTGTTGAATCAACAATCAATCCAAAGGTTGTTGTCAAACCTGAAGGACAAGATAATGAAAATAAAGCTGCGGTAAAAGAAAAAGATGATAAAGGGAATAAAGAGCCATTTAAAGGATCAGCTGAATTTCTTTTAGACAAAAAAAGAAAAAAAGTTAAATCATATCACGAAAGAATTTTAAATTGCTTGAACGGCACGCCAAAAGAAGGAGATACAATTGAACAATTAAAACAGGATTTTAAAAAAGCATCAGGCGTAGAATGAACTGAAGATTTTGATCCTGAAAATTACGGCAAATCCACAGAAGAAAAATCTGTCAAAAACAATGCACCAGCCAAAGAAGTCAAAGCAGCTAGACCAGCTACAGAAGAGACAGGGGAAAACAAAGAGTTTTTGGAAAGAAACAAGGAAAGAATTAAAAGTGCAGAAGAAGCAATTGCAAAAATAGCCATAAAGGAACAAAGGACGCATCGAGCAAAAGACCTTGAAAATGCAATAAAAACAAAAAATTCAAAGGACGTAGCATTAGTTATGCTGAAAGCCAATTATGATAGCTTGATTTTTGATGATTTTAGAGATTCTGAATATAAAAACACTTGAGAACACGCTTTACAACCTAAAAAGGGGTTAGACGTTGGCATTCCTGATGATAAAAATCCATATTGGTTGTATCGTGGAAAAGGTATCGAGAAGTTTCCAATTGATCGATGTACTCTAAACATAAAAGTCAACAAAAAAGTTATTGATATATTAGACGAAATGATCATTAATAAAAAAATAGATGCTTTCTACAAAATTGGTAAACCAGGCACAAACGCTTCGGCCGAAAAAAGAAGGGACTCGTTAACAATATATTTTAACTCAGAGCCAAACAGTGAAATGCTAGACAAAATAAAAGAGCTTGCCATAAAAAACGTAAGAGGAAAAGAAGTGGGTCTATTTGAAGGCGGATTTAGACATACTGCAACGGGAGAGATAAAAACAGAGCATGTGGAAGATTTTCTTGAACGGCACAAGAATCTTGTTATAGGGCAAGCATTAACTGAATTTTTGACAAATGGAAAATCAGTTGGCATGTCTGGACTTCAGTTTTTGGCAGTAAAAAATGTTTTGGCCACTATGGGGGCAAACCTGAATTATACCAGAGAAGAAGGGCTTATAGCAGAAGCTATATAGTAATCAAAAACAGCACTAATTAGTGCTGTTTTTGTTTTGTTAGTTTTTTAAAATCATAT
>CAYGJE010000017.1:0-9545 GCA_964350215.1 uncultured Candidatus Saccharibacteria bacterium
ACAAAGTCAGACGTTTTGGCAATCTCTGCTTCCAAATATTTTATTCTGGAAGTAAGCTTAGGGTCGTTTTTGGTTTTGAGAAACTCAAGCTCTTTGTTGAAAGATGATAGTTGTTTTTTTAAGTTTGATAATCACAACGAAGAGGCCTCTTTTTTGGGCGAGAATTTGAGTGCCAAATATCTAGCAGTAAAAGCGTCTTCTATCAAAATTTGTTTTATTTTACGAGACAAATCTTCGTTATATTGAGATATAATGTTGATGTTTTCAAAAAAATTGCCATCATTGTCAAAATCAACGGTGTTATTTTGAAGTTTGGCTTTGGCAACTTCAATGTTTGTGTCCAGCTCTTGAATTGCAAAAATAGCCGTGTCAAATGCTTCTGTTCTTGATTTGGACAATACGTCTTCTTTGGCCTTTGCTAAATATTCAGAAAGGCCAGACAAAGTGTTTATTCTTCGAAATTGTTCCATCTTTTTCTTGTCAGACAAATCAATAAATATTTTGGATTCTTTTTTAGGCGTTTCTGGTTTTTTCACACTATCGGCTGGTGCTTCTTTTTTAGAAGCATCTACTGGGTCTTTGCTATCAGGAGTCGCATCCTTTTTTTCAGCTTCAGCACTAACCCCTTCCTCGGGCGCTATCGGGGCATTCTTTTTTGCATCAGGAAATTCTTCGGTCATAGTAAAGTTTTAATTTTGTATATTATACTAAAAAAATATTCATATGTCAAATTAAAGTCAAGGAAGTCGTTGCTTGTATACAATTTTGTAAACAATCAACATGAGCATCAAAATCGACAGTATATAGGCAATATCATCAACTGTATTATTAGAAAAATTAATTTCCACTACATTATTCTTTGGTATAACTCCGATAAACACCGGCGAAACAATGAAAGCGTCATTTGTTGTTTTGTACTTTCACTTTGGAAAATAACTGGTCTTGATAATATGCAAAGCGTTGATATCATTTGTTTCAAAAACAAGCTTTGTGTCGGTGGATTCTATTATTTTGATTTCACCAGAGATTTCTTTTTTTGTGTAAGCATTGGCCAATACCTCGAGTTGTTGTTGATTACGATAAAACACAATTGGCTTTGATAGGTCGCCATTTTTGTATCAGTCAATAGAAGTTTTAATTCATCCCTTTTCTTTTTTGATAACATCAAAATCAGCAACAACTGATACTGGCGAGTCGTCGGCAATTTTGTATACCGAAAAGTTTTTGAAATCTCGAAGAGTTGTTAAGTACTCTTTTGCTATTGATTTTATTTCTGGTGTGTAGGCGACAAAGTAGGATGCATTCACAAGCTTTAAGTGCTCTATACCCTTTTCAAAATCAAAAGGTGGATATTCAAAGCCAGCAATGGCAGATGTTGGGGTCTTTGTTGTTTCGGTTTGGTTGATAAAATGAAATGGTCCAAAAATAGATGATTCAATAAGCAGCCCTTCAAAAGTTGGCTTGCCTGTTCATATTGGCAAATTTTCTAAAAACCTAGGCGTGCCGTATTTATCATATTCGCCTCGGTACTCTCACATTATTTTGCCTTCTGGTAAAGAACTGAGGTAGCGATTTAGAGGAACAATATCTTTTAAAAACGGATCTTTTGATTCAAACCCAGAATAGTTCCATTGTAGTCAATGGTGAATATATTTTAGATCTCCTTTCATTTTTGTGTTTGGGCCCAAAATTACACTAGGGTTTATTGTAACAAGCCCTCAAAGGATAAAAAGAATTGATGCTATATAGAGATGCTTTTTGTTTTTGAACATTTCTAAAAGCAAAAAGCCAATACCGACAGATCCAATCAAAAGATAAAACACAATAACAAAAGGAAGAAACCGAGCATTGTATATTGGAGAGTTATCGATGTACATATACAAGGCAAAATTTGCTAGCATGGCAACAATCAAAAACAAAACCGATTTCAATCTTTTTATAAGGCCAAAAAATAAACCCAATATTGCGCTATATTGCAAAAAAACAAATAGTCGCGTTTGAGGGAAAATATCTTTCAACTCCACGGTTTTGTATCAATTCATGGTACTAGTGAACTCGTGATAATAAAGAAAAGGTATTGATCAAAAACCTGTTAGCAAAAAGGCAAAAACAAAAGTTTTTAAAGTGTAAAAAATTCTCTGCTTTATGTTTGATCCCAAAAAAACAGCAAAAAAAGCATAAATAACAGCACCAATAACCGGAAAAGGATGAGACAAAACCATTGTTGCCAAAATGAGTATATTTCAAAGCAAGTATTTGTTTTCTTCAAGGCCTTTTGTGAACAATCCTATAAACAGAAAAAACAAGGAAAAAGAAAATGAATAAGAAAACTCCCCTGCCATAGTGCTAGGAAGATTACCGCCATAAATACTAAATGCTTCACAAAAAACATAGGCAAGCCCAGCTAATAACCCTATTTCAGGGATTGGTTTTTTAAATTTTAAAAACTTTAAACACAAAAAAGCACAAAGAGGCAAAATAAAAGTGCCCAACAGTGTGGTTATTTTAAAAGCAACATTTAACTTGATAAAAAAACTAAGCACAACAGAAAAAACAAACAAAAGCGGTGGATAAAAATACAAAAAAGGAAATCCGCCATATCAGTCGTGACTCCATGTCTTTATGGTTGGAAAATTTTGTTTTAAATTGTACAAAATATAGTTATGTGAGCCAGTATCTCCTCCAGCAATCGCAGTATCAAGAGTGATTAAGTTTCAAGGAATATGACTAAATAGAAAAAAATAGACAAGAAAAATTGCCAAAAAAGTAAAAGCAATAGAATAGGTTAGTTTTTTTCTTAGAGACATTTTTTGTAGTTGGTTAGTCGGATTTTTAATAATTCAAATCCCATTTTTATGATATCAAAAATTTTGATAGTGGAAAATTTTTGTTTGCTGTGAGTCACTGATATTTTTGCAATCTTTGTTTTTGTTATTTTGGCCAAGTATAGTAGCTCAATATCAATGGTAAAATTTTTTGATATTAGAAAGGGCTCTATTTTTTTGATAAAATATTTTTTAAAACCTTTGAGTCCGCATTGGGTGTCTTTGATTTTAAGTCAAAACAAAAAATTTGTGCCCAAGCTGCAGCACTCATGAGTTAATTTTCTAAAGCCAAATTCATAAAAATTTGGTCTAGCAGCAATAGCCACACCAATGCCATTGTTTTTTTCCAGCGTAGAAACGATTTCTTGTATTTTTTCTAGCGGGTATGGCAAATCAGCATCAGTAAAAACAATTATATCACCGGTAGCTAGTTTAAACCCTTGTTTGAGGGCAAACCCTTTGCCAGTATTTTTTTGATAATCAATTATTTTTATACTGTTGCCAAAATTTTTTAATATTTCTAGTGTATTATCGTTGCTGCCGTCATTTACCACAATAATCTCGGCATGTGGGAAAAACATTGATAGCTTTGAAATGGTGTCGCTAATAAACAATTCTGAATTGTAGGCCGGTATTATTATTGATAAAGTCATATTCTTGATTTAATATATAAATATTATAACAAAAGTTTTGTATTTAAGCAATAATTTTGATATAATATAATCAATAAAAACAAAATAATTTTTTAAAATGCTTAACAACAAAAAAGTTTGTCTTGTGATAATAGATGGTTGAGGTATTGGACAAGACAACTTCACAAATCCAATATTTCTTGCAAAAACGCCCTTTTTAGACCATCTTAAGCAAAATTACCCCTACTATGCCTTGCAAACATCTGGAATTGCGAGTGGTCTTGGTTTTATGGAGGAAGGATCTAGTGAGGTCGGACACTTAATACTGGGGTCTGGCAGAACAATATATCAAACTCAAACCAAAATAGATATGAGCATAAAAGACAACAGCTTTTTAAATAACAAGGCATTTCTTCAGGCCATTAGTCATGCCAAACAAAACAACTCAAATTTGCATTTGATAGGCATGATTAGTAGCGCCGAAACAATGTCTTCTTATGCTCACTTGAGAGCTTTAATTTATATGGCCAAAATCAATCAGGTCAAAAATGTTTTTGTTCATTTGATTAGCGATGGCAAAGATGCCAATATCAACGAAGCCAAAGATTTAATTATAAAATTAAAAAACGAAAAAAGCAAATTAGGCGATTTTAAAGTAGCTTCTGTTTGTGGAAGATTTTATGCGCTCAATAATCACAGCGAAGAATATCTCAAAAAATATTATGAATTTTTGACCCTAGATATCAACCGAAAAAAAACAGACGACATAGCTTTATTTTTTGACCAAACATATCAAAAAGGAATTAGTGATGAGTTTATAGAACCAACTGCTTTTGAAAATGATTTTCAAAAAATACAAAACAACGATGCTTTGATAATGTTTAACTACAAAGCAAATCATTTCCCGATGGAATATCTGGCAGGTAACATTTTAAATCCTCTCTCTGGAATTGCTAATGTCAAAATAACTAGTTTGGCGGAGCTAAACGTGTCGTTAGATGTGAAAATAGCATTCAATCATGAGCAAATAAACGATTGTCTGGCTTCTGTACTTTCTCAAAATCAAAAAAGACAAGTTCACTTGACCGAATCACATAAATCTCTTCATGTGACTTATTATTTTAACGGACTCAACAAAAAACCATTTCCAAATGAGTATTGATTGATTTTGCCTTCAAAAACAATATTTAATTTATCAGAAGATCCATATTTGGAAGCCAAAAACATAACCGAGAGAGCGTTGCAAATAATGGAAGAAGGGGTTTATGACTTTTTACTCATCAACTACGCCAACGCCGATTTAGCTGGCCACACTGGAGATATGGATTTAGCAAAAACAGTGGTCAATGTTATTGACAACGAAATAAAAACATTAGTTGAAAACGGACTAAAAAATGATTTCATATTTTTGATAACTTCAGATCATGGCAATATAGAGAGTATGAAAAATGCCAGCACGGGAGAAAGTGAGTATGGTCACGATCCTAGTTTTGTACCAATACATATTGTGAGTAATGAGTGGAAAAACACAGCTCCAATCACAAATGTTGATATCAAAAAAAGAGAAAAACAGGCATTGGGCGTCTTGTCTGATATAAGTCCCACCATTATAGATATTTTCGAAATTCCCAAGCCATTATCAATGACAGGTCATTCCCTATTAGAATTACTTAGAATAAAATAAACATATGCATAAAACAGTGGTCAACAAAATAACATCAAGCCCTCATCTGTCAGGAGTGTATATCTTTTTAAATAAAAACAAAGTAATTTATATTGGTAAAGCAAACGATTTAAATTCTCGGCTAAAATCTTATTTAGACATGAGAAGCCGAAAAAACAGATTTATAGCTAAAGAGGCCAATAATTTAAAAACAATTATCACCAACAACGATATCGAGGCATTGATTTTGGAGGCAAAGTTGATAAAAGAAAAACAGCCAAAGTATAATACAGTGTTAAAAGACGGCAAAAATTATTTTTTTGTGAAATTCAGCAATCATGTTATGCCTAGAATTTCTATAACACATGATCAATTCCCTGTATCAGGAAAAACAATAGGACCTTTTACTTCGGGGTCGTCCCTTAAAGAATTGCTAAAACTATTGAGATGGTCATTTCCTTTTTGCACCTGCGAAAGTACACACAAAAAAGAATGTTTGAACTCTCAAATGGGACTTTGCCAAGGATTTTGTTGTAACAACAAAGAGCCAACAAAAGACCAAGTCAAGTCATACAACGAAAACATAAAAAGTATTGAAAAAATATTAAACCTCAACAATGCTGGATTGATTAACTCGCTTAAAAAACAGATCAAAGATGCTATTTTAAAAAGTGATTTTGAGAAGGCCAATGTTTTAAAAAAGCAAATACTGGGCATAGAAAATATTTTTAGGCACAAATCAAGCACCACTCAAACAAAAATTCAAAACTATAAAGAAGTAAAAACTTTTTTGGAAAAACAATTTGGCACCAAAAAAGAAATCTTCAAAATTGAGATGTACGATGTGTCAAACATCAGTGGTCAGCACGCAGTGGCATCATTAGTGTTTTTTGACCAGGGGGTCAATGATAAAAAAAATTATAAAAAATTCAAAATAAAATATACCGAACTATCTCCCAATGACATAAAGATGTTAAAAGAGGTTTTTGTAAGAAGAGCCAAAAATATTCATTGGCAAATGCCTGATTTGATGCTTATTGATGGTGGCATTGCTCAGCTTAACGCCGCTCTTTCTGTGTTTTTAAACAACAAGGCCTTTAAAGATGTTTTGTTTGGATCATTAGCAAAAGGCAAAAACCAACTTTTAATGTGAAAGCCGCCAAAAGTTGAATACCTAAACATAGAAGAAATGCCCAAAGAGGTTCAAAACTTTTTAAAACTCGTGCAAGACGAGGCACATCGATTTGCTATAGAGTATCATCACAAGCTCTATCTAAAAAATATAAAATAATAAAAAACCACGCCTAAGCGTGGTTTTTGGTATTACTTTGAAAATTGTTTGAAATATTCAATGGCTGGCTGGTCGCCCATAACGCACTTGCCGTTGTGATAAGTAAAAGGCACTCCTCATCTGTCGGTAATATTACATTCTTTGATTTTGCTCAAGACCAATTCCAAATTTGCTTTATCTTTTACAGGATCGTCGATTTTTAGAAGATTAAATTCCAAATCAAGATTTTGAGAGTTGTCTTTGATATAGGTTTTTAAATTCTCACAAAATGGACAAGAAGATGTGTAGAAAACCAATACTTCCTTGCTTGAGACCTGTTCGCTTGGATTATTTTCGCCATCATTTTTTAAAGTGGTGGTAGTTACTATTTCCACATCACTGCTAATTGGATTGCCTGAAAATATCAATGAGGTTACAGCGGTTCCTCCTATTAAGAACAAAACCAACAATACTGCTGCTAAAACTTTTTTATTTTTCATTTTATTTTTTATTGATTATTAATATTATTAATTATATAAAAGTAGTTACTTCCATTGCTTTTCTCACCATGCCTGCCGGTAGGCAGGTTTACCTACCGCTAGGCAGGCAGGTCCCAAACCAAACCAAAGCAGTTTGCTTTAGCGTATCATTATACCCGGATTCTATTTTAGAATATTAGAGTATTAGAAGATTAGCCGTAGGCCCGGCTTTTGAAATAACCCTGTGTTATTTTAAAAGTAAGGGGTGATTTCCCTCTTCTTTAAAAACTTGGAGCAAGTTTTTAAAGGAGAGGGTCTAGTGCCGAAGGAGGGACTCGAACCCACAAGGTCTTGCGACCACTACCACCTCAAGGTAGCGCGTCTACCAATTCCGCCACTTCGGCATAATTTAAAGAGCAATCAACTTATTTATATTACCATTTATTTTGCAAAAATTCAATAGCCAGCAATAATAAAAAACAAAGGCAATTTGCCTTTGTTTTTTGAATTATTCTGCAACTGGTTCGGACTCTTCAACAACGTCAAGCTTTTCTTCGCGAGCAATTTCTTTTTGGAGAGATTTGATCTCTTTTCTCAATTTTGCTCTGGACTCTTTGACTGACTTGTTTCGGATGTAATAAAGCTTGGATCTTTTGACTTTAGATGATTTGATAATATCTAGTTTTAAGACATTGTCAGCATAAATAGGAATAACTCATTCCACGCCAACTCCATCAACGATGTTTCTAATAGTTAAAGATGCACCAAGTTCTTTGTTGTGTTTTTTGGCTAAAACCAATCCTTGGACAGTTTGGGTCTTATTGCCTTTAACTTTTTTGCCAAGATTTGATTCTTTTAATTGTAACAAAATTTTAACATTGTCTCCAACGTTAGCTTCGAGTGGTTTGTGTAGACCGGTCTTTATTTTTTCATTGATTTCAAAAATGCTCTTTGTTTTGGACATTTTACGGGGTTTAATTATTATATAATGTATATTATCAAAAAAACACCAATTAGTCAACCTAGCAAGGGTTTTTAAATGTTATAGCTTACAGCCAGTTTTTTCTGATAATATTTCAGGAGTAACCCTCCCTTCTACTAATATACCGTCTATTTGGGTTTCTGGCACATATTCTGTTTGCATATTTTCACTGCACTTTTGTCTTATTTTGGCATTACTGCTGGAACAATCAAAATAAATCGAGTCCAATGAGCCAAAATCTTTAAAATAACTAAGCAAGTTTTTACAAGCTGGGCAAGTGCTACTGCCGTATATGGTAACTCCTTTTTCTGCCAAACATTTTATAAACTGAGAAGGACTTTTAGTGGTTGTGGGCGTCACGTTGATATCAGCAGCAATTTGAAAAGAGTTTCTTTTAAGAATAAAAGCAGTTGCTAGTGCCAATATAAGAACAATAACGGCTAAAAATATTTTTTTCATAGTAAATTTTTATCTTTTGTTATAGTATAATATTATCAAATATTTTAATAAGGAGCAAGTGCCTGTGATTTGTAATGTCTTGAATGTTGATATTGCCCGCAGCTAAGAGTTGTTTTGCAAAAAAGTTTCTAGTTCAGGTGGAAGCGGACACTCAAACACAAAATGATCATTGTCAAAATCAAATTCTATTTTGCTGGCATGCAAAAAATGCCGAGACAAATCAACAGAGTTATTTATTTTTTTTGACCCATACTCTTTATCTCCGATCACAAAATTTGAAAGAGCGGCAAAATGAACCCTTATTTGATGCATCCTTCCTGTTTTTGGCATCGCTTCAACTAGAGTGTAGTTTTGATATTCCTTCACGACATTGTATTCTGTTAATGCCTCCTTTGAATTTTCAGCATCCATGGAAACCTTTCTTTTGTTGAATTTTGATTTTGATCTAGCAAGAGGCATATTTATAAGCCCCCTCTTTTGTTTTAGCTTGCCATACACAAGCGCGGTATAAGTTTTTTGAATAGTTCTTTCTTTAAACAAAGTTTTTAATTTTTCAAATGAATTATTGTTTCTAGCAACAATTATTATGCCCGAGGTGTCTTTGTCTAGGCGGTGAACTATGCCTGGCCGAGAAAGATCTTCGCCAACATCTTTTATTTCAGGATATTTTGCAAGCAGCACATTTACAAGAGTGTCAGTTTCATTTTTTGAGGTGGGATGAGTGAGCATTCCACTTGGTTTATTGATAATCAAAAAATCTTTATGCTCAAAAATTACCTCCAAAAAAATATCTTTGTTTGCAAATAGTTCCATATTTGGCGATTCTTTCAAAATTTCGTCATCCATATAAATGACATCTTTAACTTCAATTATCGCAGATGGCTTTATTTTCTTGTTGTTTAAAAGAATATTGCCTTTTTTGATATTATTATTAAAAAATTCCCTGCTTTTCTCTGGGAATTTATAAGAAAGTCATTTGTCTATTCGAATTTTACCTGTTTCATCAAAGATTATATCCATTGCAAAATTGTTTTATGGAAATGTTTTTAAAAGTGTGGACGATAGAGGATTCGAACCTCTGACCTCTACAATGTCAATGTAGCGCTCTAACCAACTGAGCTAATCGTCCAATATGTTTAATTTATCACATTTTTATTTTTTTAGCAACAAAGGCATTTGATTTTACATCCCCGTGCATTTTAAGATTTGACTTTTGATTTGATCTCCCTTGTATT
>CAYGJE010000018.1:0-8983 GCA_964350215.1 uncultured Candidatus Saccharibacteria bacterium
TCTTTATAATACTGGTACTACTCTGTAATAAACTCTTACGTCTAATACTGCATCGTCTGTTGCATTGCCACCAATTTCAGCGGCACCCTTGTTTGCTAGGGTTAAGGCTGTGTTTCCAATCGGAGTGATAACTGCCTCAGCTTTTTCTTGGTATCTGTTTTGGTCTGTTGTTTGATCTATGAAACCTGTTGTTTCAATTTCAATCAGTTCAGTTGTGCTACATTTGACTGCTAAATTGTCGCCGTCTTCACTTAGCACTTCTGTTCCTGCTGTTAGATTTAAGTTCACTGCCACTGGAATGATAGCGAATCCCTCGCCGGGAGCCTCTACTAATTCTACTGGTGTTGCCCCTAATGTTTTAATCTTGTCAGCTAGAATTGAAACGTCAGCGTATTTTACTACTTCTAGCCCATCAGCTAGCTTTTCTTCAGTGATAGCACCGTCTTCAATTTCGGCTGTACTTATATCACCTATTAGATTGAAATCGCAGGAATCTGTTGTTCCTTGATTTTCGTATAAGGCCTTTACGCCGTCACCAGCGTTGGTCTTGATAAAGATACACCCTTTGGCGTAGTTTTCTTCATCATTTGGCACGGTAGTTCCCCTTGCCATTAATACATGCTCGGAATCGTCTTGCAATAAGACTTCCACGCCGGTTGTGTCCGGTGTTTCGTCTTTCCCTGTGATCTCGACCTTGTTTCTAATACGATTTGGTCTTTCCATATTTGTAAAATTAATTTATTAAATGGACTTATAATTCCTTTAATAAATCTGCTAAGATTTCTTCTTCATCTCTTACCTTTTTACCACCTTTTTCGTAGACAGAAACTTTGTACTGCTCGGCGATTTTATGAAGTTCGTGTGTTGGAATTTCACCATCAAAACGTTCCGCATAATCTACGCCTACTTTGTCAAAGCGTTCCACCTTACTCTCTGTTCGGTATACGCCTTGCTCTACACGATTTGTTTCGTCTTTGTAGCATTTGGTTTTTAAATGATAGAAGTAAATCTCTTTAGATTTAGCCTTTGGGTCTTGGTCTGTTTTACCAAGTTCTTCTTTTGTGATCTTAATAGCCTCTTGAATTTCGCTAACTTTTTCTTCGCCAGTTAATTCAATTCCTAGCTCTTGAGCCTCGGCCACTAATTGTTCTTTTGTCTTAGCCATAAAATTACTTTTTAAATTTATAAATTATTTTAATCAAGGGGCAGTTTTTAGGCCACCCCTTGAATTGTTACTAGGCAGTTGTTAAGCCAGTTAATAGACCGTGGCTTTGACCTACGTTCTCTACTGCTAAACCGAATTTACCTTGTAGGGTTTCTTTGTTTTCACGAGATCCTACGTTGGTTTCTTTAACGAATTTTAATGTATCGTTAACTTTCCATCCTTTGGTTAATTTTCTGCTGTCGCCTACTGATACTTGGTCGTTAGGCATATCTAAATCTACGATTACTGGAATTAGACCGAATCCGTCAGCCATGTAAGCGTCTAGCACTCTGCCGGTGTATCTTGCAGAATTGTCCACTGTGATGCTATCAGCTGAGCTAAAGCTGTTGAATACTGTCTTGTTGGCTGGGCTCATTACGATATAGTTTACTACACCACCTGCCAATCTTACGTCTTGGATGATGTTTCTCAATGCTGTTTCTGTAAATGCGCCGCCTACTGCAGTTTTAATTCCTGCACTTAAACCTAACCATCTCAATAAACCTCTTGTCATTCCGGGTTTACTTGATGTTGGAGCTACTGCTACTCCGTGGATAGCAGTTCGAGCTAAATCTCTCATTACTCTTTCTACTGCCTCTGCTCTTAGAATGTCAGGAGTCATTCCTACTTTTCTAGCTTGGTCAGTGTCGGCCTTTGATAGATCTACTACTTCTTGCACTAATTGACAATAGTTAGTAAATTTATCTGTTCCCTCTGCCATCGCTGTTGCATTGTTTTTACCCTCCTCATGAGCGTTTCCAACGATGCTAGCAGTTATTGCCTCGGCGTGTCCGTGTGCGGCCGCTGTGGATTCACCTGCACCACGTTCGTAAACGTCGATAGTGTTTCCTGATCTGTCGATAGCTTTTACTACTACGATTTCACTGTTTACCTTGATAACGTCACCTACGGTGATTCTGTCAATGTAATCAGAGCTTACTGGCAATGCAGTTGTATCGTCTGTAGTATCCCAGTCTGCACCGTCTGCACTAGCTTGTACGCTAATTTGTGGCTGGGTATAAGTTCTTACTAACACCTCAAATTCGTCTGTTGCGAATGGTGTTGCTTTTGGTTGAAATAAATCCCATACTTTACCGAATTCATTAGACATCATTGGGTTAATGCTGTCTGCGATAGCAATTACCTCAGGGTCTAATTTTGAATTGGCATCAGTTAGGGTTGTGTGCATTCCTAAATTCATATGCGTTGTTTTAATTTTAAATTATAAATTATTTTTTTTCCTCGTTGGCCTTTTGAATTTCTTTTACTTTTTTTGCTAACTCGAGCATTTGTGCGGTTTCAATACTTGTTCTATCTTTTCCTTTTTTAAGAAGATCTTCGTATTCTTTACGCACTTTGCTTTCTTCATCCAAATTTATGTCTTTGTCGTTTGGTGGTACTTCGCCGCCCTTTTTACCTCCTGCAACGACACCGAGTGACTTGGCGTTGTTTGTTATATACTCTAGCTTTTTACGTGCACTGTAATCACTAGGGATTAAGCTACGTCTATCTTCTGGAATTGACTTGATTTGTTCTTCAAGGATTCCTTTGATAGTGCCATCGTATTTTTCGTTGATGACTTTTAATTTGTTCGCAGAATCTTCGGCCAGCTTTCTTTTGTTTTGTTCTTCTTCGAACAGCTCTTGCCATTTGCCCTGTTCTTCTTTTTGTTTTCGCTGTGCCTCTTCCTCTTTTGATTCTTTCTCTTGGAGCTTGGCGGTAATCTCATCCATTTTGCTAAATGCTTTAGCTACTTCAGGATTTAATTTTTTAAGCTCGTCGATGCTAATTTTAGATAGATCCACCTTTTTGTCGGTATCATTATCTTTTTTGTCGTCATCTTCTTTGTAAGGGACTTTTTCTCCCTTGTCGTCTAATAACGCTTTGTTTTCATCGTTGGGGTCAATTTGATACTTGACGCCATCGATCTCGATGTACTTCTTCATAAATTTGTTTTGTTAATTTTTAAATTGGTCTGGGGATTTAAACCCAGTAATTTCTATTTTGTGCCTTGGTAGGCCTAGGATAGATAACCTAGTATTTATATTTTAACACTTTCCTTAAAATTACACAATAGAGGCTTTCTGATATGTCTTATTGTAAGTCTGGTCGCATCAATAAAACGTGCCGGCAATTAGGATGTATTGGCATAGGGATGTTTAATTTTGGGTACTGTTTGCTCTGTCCACTTATGCTATAAATTTTACCCTCGTATGGCGTACATAGGTGGCAAGCCCCGAAGTGCGTGCTGATTTGTACGATATCTACGTCAAACTGGCCAGCCCTGTTTATTAGCGCCTCATTACTAGCCCTTATCGTGTGCGTGCGTGCTAGCATTTCACTATAACGGCTCAATGTCCATGTATGCCCCCCTCTGTCCTTTAAGACGGCAAATCCTTGCTTTCCTAATAATTCTACTATTTCTTTTTTAACTTTCTCTATACTTTTTCCAGTTACTTCTCTTGCTAGTATCTGTGATCTTATCTGTCTTTTATAGGCCTCGTTTATTTTCTGCTCGGCCCCTCTTACTAGCCCGTTCATCCCGTTAGCAAAATCTAGGTAGGTGTCGCTCATCAGGGCGTTTATTGCCTCCGAGTGAATTGATAAATCTCTAGCTATCTTAATGTCTTCCGGGGTTACTCTTAATTTAGTTGCTTGAAACTCTTTGCCTAGCGTTTGCGAATTTACGGATATCTTCTGGTCGGTTGTATATTTGCCCCATTCTTTCATCACTTGGTTTCTTACTTCGCCCATTACCTTTGTGTCGTAGTTGACGGCCTTTCCTATCTTCTCTTGTAAATCTTGCCAGCTGTATACTGTTGATGTATTTATTTGTCTTATTTTGTTTTTAACGGCATTGTCTACGTTTATACTCCTGCTTATGCTATCTACTGCACTGCTGGCCACGCTCGGCTTTAACTTCATGCTATTTATTTCGTAGTCGGCAAAAGTTAAGCCCTCTGCGTAGCTTTTTGGTATTGACTCACTGATCCACTTTTTAATTGCCGGGTCGCCCGATGCTATTATCTTCTGTACGTTGCTTATAGCCTGTGCCTTACCGCTTTGTGTCAGTTTAGTGCTTATGGCCTTTAGTATTTCTGCCTTGGTTTTATCATCCATTTCTTCCATTACTTTCAATAGCTCTTGGATGTTGGCATCTTTGTATACGATGTCGCCTAGTTTCATATTTTAAAAAATTATCTTATATAAAAGAAATAGCAACGCTTGAATAATCAGTACCGTTGCTAGTCCGTCTTTAAATCCTATCCAATATACAAATGAGAATTGTCGCCTTAAATATCTCGGCATTATTATGGTATTAAAAATATTGCTAGCCTTACCATCGCTACAAAACTAAAAATTGTTAGAGATATCAGTCCTACTGCTATGGCGTAGGCTTTTATAAAAATCTTATAGTCTACTTTCTTCAGGTGGTCTTCTAGTATCTTTGCACTGCTTTCCACCTGTTCCGGTAGTCCTTGGTTTAATTTGTTGCCTTTTGGGAATTCCATATATTTTGTTAACTTATTTAAATTATTTTATTAACTAAAATTGTGGGGGGTTATTTGGGTTTACTACTCCACTTTGAATGCTCTCTGCTGATATCTTTTCTAACTCGGCATCCAGTTCTTCTTCGGTGAAGTTCTCTAGTCTTTTCATCGCTGATCTTCTGCTTGATAGTCCTCCACCTATCTTGGCGTTTTCTATTTCTACTTCTACTAGTTCGTCTGTTGGTATTACATCGCTAAATTTTATCTCTATGTAGTTTTCCAATTCTTTACCCTGTAGCATTCTGTATCCTATCTTAATCATTTCTCTTACACCCTTGGCTATTTTACTTCTTTTCTTTTGTGATTTTCTTATCGCACCAAATAATTGAATTCTCATTGCATCCACTCTCTCGGGCATCGCTGATTTTAATAATTCAAACATAGGCACTGATGTTACCCAGCTGATAAACTTTAGCTGATTTTCAACGTGCTTTTCTGTGTCTTCTATCAGTGGGTTGTTATTTGTGATGAATGCAGGCTCGGCCGAGTCGTTGTCTACCATTAAATATTCAAAAGGTTTCAGCTTTCCGCTTTCATCTAGCAATTGTTCGTCTGCTGGCAGTTTCATTTTAGCATCTAGGTTTTTTAATAGCTGGGTGCTGATATGAGTCCTGCGTTCGTTTACTTCCTGCAGTTGTGGAATGATGTCTGCATAGTCGCTCTTTCCAAATCCCCACTCTGTTTGTCTGCCGTTATCAATTTGTTGTATTGGTAGTCTTCCTAGATTTTCTATTGTTTCATCGGGCTCGTCTGTTATTCCAGCACTTTCTAGGCTTACTTCATTCTCTGCTACGCCGTCACTATTTATTTCCCATAGCTTTCTTTCTATTTTCACATCTTCGCCAATTAGTTCATAGTGCTGGGTATACAATAATCTGTTTCTTTCTTTTGTTGGCCTATCATCGTTCGGGTCATATAGGTAGGTAGCAAAAATAACACTTCCGTCTTTCTGCGGGAAGTATTGTTCTTTCGGTACTATTTGAATTCTGTATTTACCGTTCTCGTCTTTATACCCTAGTAAAACTTCAAAGCCGTACTCACTTTGGTTGTATGCGTAGTCACCGATGTTTTCTATAATGTCGTTTGTTTCTAGAATGTCGTCTACTACTTGCTGGTCATCATCTGTTGGGTCGCCCATTAAATGAATTGACATTCGGTAGCTGTCGCCCTGTACAAAATCGCTATAAAATTCGCTAATCTTTGACGGGATAGCGTGGGCTAAATAAATAATATCTGTTTGGTTTTTGAATTGCTTTCTTATTAAATCGTGTAATACTAGCACGCTCTCTTGATCGTTGTCATGGAGTTTCTCGTACTTTCTAAGTGTTTGAATTCTTTTCCTTTCGATGTTGCTAGGAAAGTTATTTTTTATTCGCATAATTTTAGCTATTTAAAAATTATTTTTTATTCTTTTTTAGTTTATACTTTTTCCCGGCTCTCTCTTGGCTGGCCACGGCTACTTCAGATATTCTCTTGAATTCTTCTTTTAATTCTTTTTTTTCTTTTCTCTTTTTTTCTTTATCGTATTTCTTTTTATCGGCCTTGATCTCGTCTTTATGTTTTGATGTCTTTAATATTCTACAAACAGGGCAAATCACTTTGCCATCTACTTTTTTAAATTCACCATCAGGCTCGTCAGATTTAAAAATAACCCTAGGGCAATAACCGCATCTCATTTTAAAATTTTCTTTTTTCATATGTTTAATACTTGCCTCTTATTTTTCTAAATAAAAGCCTTAGCAAAATTACCACGATGTTTTTTATTGTTTTGATAAATCTTAGCATATTATTATTATACTATATTTTTTATTTTATGTAAATTTAAAAAGCCCCGGCAGTCTTCTCACCTGCCATCACTCTACTTGATTCAAATAAGCCCATCAATAAATAAACTAATGCATCGACCATATCATCATGTTCTTCCACGCCGAAGCCTATTAGTTGCTCAATTAAATCTTCGCATCCTTTTGCTGGGAATCTTACTAGCCCTTGCTTTATATACATGGCCACTGTTTCCAGTCTTGCTCTTTTATCTCTTATGGCTCGCATCTCTTTTACCGGCAATCCTTTCTTTCGCATTTCCTTTATGCAGGCCAGCTGATATGCCACGGACTCTACAAACAGCTTTGCGCCTCTTGGTAGGGCTCTATGGACTGTTGTGGCGTGGTTTATGGTCTGTTCTAAGTCTAGCCTTAGGTTTACTGGGTTTGGTTTTATGTAGACTACTTTCACGCCGTTCCCTTTTGTTCCGTCTAGGCCTACTGTCACGTATTCCTTGGCCACCAGTCCTGCCACTATTGAAGTGAAGTCGGCTGTTTCTTTTTCGCTTATTGCCAAATCTACCCCTGCCCCTGCATCCATTGGCACTATTCCCATTTCGCCTTTTAATTGTAATCTTTCAGGGTCGTAGTACGTTATATCGTTTTCCGTGATCACCTGTTCTTCTTCTGCTAAAATCTTCAATAGATATTCTCTTTGCCATATAACGTTGTTGGCCACTTTTTCTTTTTGTTTTTTTATTGACTTCTTGGTCGGGTATTTTCCCCTCCATGTACAATTCCCGTCTTTGTCTAATAAACTGAATTCAAATATTTTAAATGTTCCCCTTTTTTTTAGTCTGCCCATCAGTGCATCCTTATGCAAAAGGTTGCCGATTATAATCAGCTTACACTTGTTTTCTTCTTGGGCTGGCACTACTTCGGTGTTTAGCCATCTCTCGGTCTTATCTCTGTTTGGTTTTTTTCTTGTCCATTCTAAATCTTCAGGGTCATCAATAATTATCAGCTGTGGTCTGTACTGCCTAAATCTTAAACCACGGACTTTCTGCCCCCTAGATTTTCCTATTAAAAATATATCTTTACCTATCTGCAATTCTGTTTCTGTCCATTTGTTTTGGTTGGCTATGTATGATTCCGGGAAGTCTAATTTTATCAATTCGTTTTCTTCTAGCTCTGCTTTGATATTGGCCATGTTTAATTTTACCTGTGGCGTGGTGTCGTTTATTAAAACCATAAAATTAAACTTGCCCGATATCGCACACCAAATCGGATAGGCTAGACTGCAGAATGTGCTTTTGGCTGATCCACGGAAACCAATCACGCCCACCGCCTCTGCTCTGTCGTCTTCTAAAATCTTTAATAACTTCTTATGGAATTGTGCTGGTGGCAAATTAAAATAATGCCCTAAATAAATAAGGCAAAATACTCTAAAACTTTTCTTGGCTAGGTAGACTCTTTCTTCTTGGTCAAATACATCCACCCCCATTGTTTCCATTATGTATTTAGCTAATTGTTGATCTATCATATTTTTTATTATTCATCCTCGTCTTCTTCGTCATCGTCTTCTATGTAGTCATCGGGGTTATCCCACATCTTAAATCTTTCGTCTATTTCTTTCGCTCTTTCCGGTGTCAATGTTTTTATGGTGTTTTCTACTGTCTTCTTCTCTTGGTAGTCGCCTGATAATTCTAATAGCAGTTTGGCCTCCTTGGCGTTCCCATCTCTTAATACTGTTCGGTATACGGCCATTATTATTTTTGGGGTCATATTTTCTTTCATCATTATCTTCCTTTCTTCTGCCACTCTATCCCAGAAACCATCTTTTTTTTTCCACCCGCATAGCGTATCTTCCCCTACCCCAATTTCTTTTGCGAATTCTTTTTGTGTTTTTATCTCTTTGAAATTGTCAGGGGTCGCAATAAACCTTACAAAATCTAGGTATTTATCAGGGTTGCGTAGGTTTTCTATATCCTTTTGTTCCTTTTTTGTCAGGGGCTTTTTATTGGACTTAATTTGGGTTGACTTTTCGGTTTTTTTGGCACTAATAACTACCGCCTTTTTGATAGCCGGTTTCTTCTTTTCTTCCTTGGTTGTTTCCGTGGCTTTCTTCTTGCTCGCTAGTATCTCTGCCACGCTTTTTGTTTTTGACATAATAGTTTTTGTTAATACTGATATTATATCACTTCTTTTAAAAAATTACCACCTTGCCCGATACGCCCCCTTACAAATTCTTCGCAGGCTGAATGTTGCCCTGCTTTTCTTCCCTGCCTTTGGCAGTCTTCGTATGTCTTCCCAACATATATTGTTTGGTCTTGGTATTTTATTGCCCTTTCCTTGCTCATATTTTTGATATTCTTAATTCTAAAGTTTTTTAGCCCTGTTAGAGTCACTTTTACTAAAAGGCATAATTTATAAAACTTAATTATCAAATTCAAAATAATTATTTGGCA
>CAYGJE010000019.1:0-7340 GCA_964350215.1 uncultured Candidatus Saccharibacteria bacterium
TATTTCACTGTGATGATTTTTTTGAATTTAATCTTTGCATTCTTTTAGTAAATTAGATTATTGGGTTATTAGAATATTGTTTTCTTATTAGAGTATTAGGATATTGCCTTCTGGTTTTCG
Source organism: uncultured Candidatus Saccharibacteria bacterium (assembly GCA_964350215.1). Classification (GTDB taxonomy): domain Bacteria; phylum Patescibacteriota; class Minisyncoccia; order UBA6257; family JAKLIH01; genus CAYGJE01. The sequence goes on from CAYGJE010000019.1 coordinate 121, forward strand.
CCTTTTGTTTAGAATATTAGAGTATTAGGATATTGACTTCTTAGTTTTTGTTTTCCGCCTGATAAATAACTGTTTTCACAATTTGAGTTTCTTTTTTCAGCTGACTTTTTGCGTTTATAGTAATTTCATTTCTCCCTGGTTCCAATATCATCAAATGCTCAAAGTTGCCGTTCTCATCAAAAAGAATTGGCCGCCCATTGATTGTCAAATATTTGGCCCTGGTAACCTTGCCTTGTATATTCAAAGCTGTATTGATGTATGAAATTTCGCTAGCTGGATTTGTCATATCAATTTTTGGTGGCAACACCATCAAAGAAACTTGTCTTACCAAAAAAGCAAAAATCAAAACAGCAAAAAATCAAATAAATATTTTGCCTATATCCATGCTTTTGATTTTTTCTCCCCTGCCCGACAAATTAAAAACAGCATTTCTTCTCAAATTTAAAGGTGTCTCTCTTGTTTCTTGAAAATATTTATCAAACAATGGTATAATTTCTTTTTGATCCAGTCCAACATGCTGACAATATTTTGACACAATCCCCTTTATGTATATTTTGGGAGGCATCTTTTCAAATTTTTCATTTTCAAGATTTTCAAGCGTCTTGATATTTATCTTGGTCAGTGTTTCCAATTTTTCTAACGTCAACCCACTGGCTTCTCTTTTTTTCTTTAAAAAATCGCCAAAACTAAAAACATTATTTTTTGATGGGTTTTTGTCCATAATCTTTTTTTATATTTTATTAAATCTGATCTTCTGTTTCATCATAGTCCTCTGGCAAAATATGATTGTTGATTTCACTTGGGTTTTCTCCTTGCAAAAATACCTCTCTTGGTTTTGAACCATTGGCTGGACCAACAATGCCACGCTCCTCCATCAAGTCAATTATTTTGGCAGCTCTACCATAGCCCAATCCCAATTTTCTTTGCAAAAATGAAGTGGATGCTTTTTGATGCTGCTTGACCAGATCCACTGCCTCAGAGAATTTCTCATCTTCATCAGCATCAAACTGATCAAAGCTAATCATGGACCCATTGGTTTGATTGCACTTTTCTTCTTGATTTTCAAAAGATAAAGCATTTTCCATAGCCAAATCCTGACTCTTGATAAAATCAATCACACCTGATATCTCAATATCAGAAACAAATGCACCTTGCAATCTTTTTGGCTTGCCAAGATCAGGCGTCAAAAACAACAAATCACCTCTGCCCAATAATTTTTCAGCTCCACTAGTATCCAAAACTGTTCTAGAATCAATCTGCGAAGCCACTTGAAACGAAACTCTTGATGTGATATTTGCCTTTATCAAACCAGTAATAACTTCCACCGAAGGTCTTTGAGTGGATATAACCAAATGAATACCCACAGCTCTAGCAAGCTGGGCAATACGAACAACTGCTGCTTCCAAGTCCCTTCCATAATGCATCATCAAATCAGCTAATTCGTCTATCACAATAACAATATAAGGCATTGGCTCAAGCCCTGATTTTTTCATAACCTTATTGTAGCCCTTGATATCAAAAACTTTTTTCAATTGTAATTCTTCCAATCGCGCTTCCATGGTGGCAATTGTCCAACGCAATGCTGGCAATGCCTTTTTGTTGTCAGTGATAACTGGCGTAATCAAATGAGGAATACCTTCATAATGAGAAAGCTCCACTCTTTTTGGATCAATCATAATAAACTTCAACTGATCAGGTGAATTGCGATACAAAAGTGACATTATCAGAGAATGAATACCAACTGATTTGCCTGTGCCAGTGGCACCAGCAATCAAAATATGAGGCATTCTTGCTAAGTTGCCATAAACTGGCTCATTGGCAACATTTCTGCCAATTGGTATAAGCAAATGCTCTTCGGATTTTTGGAATTCTTCTGTAGCCAGCAAATTTCTCAAACGAACAGTTGCCACTGCTTTATTTGGCACTTCAATACCCACCAATGATTTTCCTGGAATTGGTGCTTCAATACGAATTGGATGTGCTGCCAAAGCCAAAGCCAAATCATTGTGCAAATTCACAATCTTGGACAGCTTCACGCCTTCAGCTGGCTTTAAAGTATATTGAGTCACTGTAGGCCCAATGCACACATCGCACATTTCCACTTCCAATCCAAAATTTTCAAAACATCTTTTTATTATATTTGCATTGGCTCTAACATCGCCAACAGTTGGCTTGCCAGTTTGGTTTTCCAGCAAATCAAGTGGCGGCAATTTGTAGTTTTCGATTTTCTTTTTGTTTAAAAGCTCCACTTCTTTTGACTTTTCTTCATCACCATTCAAAATTTTGACTTCAGAGTTTTTTTGAATTTTTGGTGATTTGTCTTCCACCACTTCCTCTTCTGTTTCTTTTTTCAAAACAATCTTCTCCCCTTCTTTGTAGTCAGGATTTGAAATATTTAAAACCTGCTTTTGTTTTTTGTTAAACAATTTTTTCAATATATTTAAAATGTTGAATTGTGCTTCTGTGGCCACAATTACGCCCGACATAAAAGCACCAAACAAAATTATAAATCCAGCATAAATACCAAATAGCTTTTCTACCTGGCCAAACAAAACGCCCAAATATCCGCCCGACATTTCAGAAAACAAATCAATAATGCCAAGCAAACTAAATATCGACAACAAAAGTCCCACAATAGTAAAGTTGTATCGTGGGTCTTTTTCTCGACGAGATCTCAAAAGATGTATCGCAATTATAATAAAAGCAACTGGCAGCAAATAATAGCCCACGCCAAACAACTTGGTAAACGCTCTAAACAAAAATCTACCTCCTACTCCTGCCAAACTAAAAGCACTCAGAAAGAATATCAACGAAATACACATCATAAAAATCGACATAATACCTCGTTTGACTTCGCTTTTTAATGCATCAAAAGGACTCACAAGATTAAGAGATTGTTGTTCTTCTTTTTTGTTTTGGGTTGGTTTCTTTTTTGCCATTTAAATAGGTTTAATTTTAAATATATTAACAAAATTTCAAAAAAATAACAAGGGCAATTTTACCTAAACACCTATCAAAAGCATTGTCAAAGCATAGGTGATGTTTTGTAAAATAGGAATGCCAAAATATATAAACAAAACCAAAAACATCATGCTGTATCTGCTTAGCATTTCCTCCAAATCATTGTTTTTGAGAAAATAAAACAAAATCTTTGAGCCATCCAATGGTGGCAATGGCACCAAGTTGAACACTGCTCACAAAATATTCAAAAACACCACTGTAAACAAAAAACTTGTCACTTGAGGTGTAAAATTAAATACCCCACCAAATCTTATAATCAATCCAAAAATCAACGCCAAAAACAAATTTGATGCTGGACCGCTCAAAGCAATTAACGCCATATCTCTTTTTGGATTTTTTAGATTAAACGGATTGACTGGCACTGGCTTTGCTCAGCCAAACACAAACGGCCGCATGCCTGTCAAAGTGGAAAACAACACCAACAGCAATGGCACAATAATGGTGCCCACTGGATCAATGTGTTTTAACGGGTTCAAGCTCAAGCGACCCATTTTTTCAGCTGTGTCATCACCAAGCATTTTGGCTGCCTGCCCATGAGACACTTCGTGCAATACCAGTGAAAAAAATATAATCGCAAATGTCAAAATAATATTTATACTCATAAGTGTTGTTTAGTAATTTTTTAATGATTGAACTTTAAGTGTTTTTGTGCTAATCTTTCTTTGAAGCCACAATATAGATATTTCTTTTTTTACCCGATTTATCCAAAGTATATCCAATGTCTTCAATCTTGAAATCCACGTATTTAAAAAGATTTTTTAGTTCTTTAAGCGTAAAAGCATGGATATAGCGATTGCCCAAGTTTTTTTGGCTACCATCTTTAAACGGCACAATCAAATCATTGACATCTGTTTTGACCAGTCCAAAAAAAGATTTTATATTGTGCATTATATTATGAATTTTTTTGTAATGATTGGACCCTGTTTTGACCAATCAAACAGTCAATATTAGCTTACCATTTTTATCCAAAGTTCTCAAACATTGTTGCAAAAACTGTATTCGATAATTTTTTGATGGTATATGCTGCAACACAGCAATCGAAACAATCAAGTCAAACTCATTGTCTTTGAAAGGCAAATTTAAAGCATCTGCTTTGATAAACTTTTCTTTGTGCCCTGGGAATTGCTTGTGCGCCTCCAACAAAAGACCTTCGCTGTTGTCCACTCCAATATATTTTACATTTTTGTCTTTGATCACGCCAAACAATCTTCCATTGCCGCATCCCAAATCAAGCAATCTTTGACCTGGCTTGATATAGTCCATCAAAAAATTTAAATCACTCCAAAACCCCTTCCGAGTTTTTGCAAAACTTTCCGCAAGGTCATTGTATGTTTTTTGACTATATTTTAACAAATAATCAGCATAATCTTTATTCATAATGGATCAAAAAAAAGTTATTAAGGATTTGATAAAGCTCAAACCAAAAACAAAAGACGACATCGAAATCTACAAGCACAAATTGTGCAAAGAACACAAACTCAATGTAATCTACAATAGTGAGCTACTTTCATTTTATCAAATTTTAGTGAAAAATAAAAGCATCCAGCCAAATCCAGTACTTGAAAACCTTTTGATCAGCAAAAACTCAAGGTCTCTCTCCGGCGTGTCAGTAATCACCGTATCCAGCAAGCCATATCCATGTCCTGGCAATTGTTTGTATTGCCCTACTCAAAAATCAGTGCCCAAGAGCTATCTCGACAATGAGCCAGCCATTTTGCGCGCCATCAGAAACAACTTTGACCCCAAAAAACAAGCCCTCGAACGTCTTGAAGTTTTAAATACCAACGGCCACCCCACCGACAAATTAGAAATCATTGTCATTGGCGGCACATTTTCTTTTTTCAACAAAGCATATCAAAAACAATTTATCAAAAAAATATTTGACGCCTGCAATCAAAAACCATCCAAAAATCTCCTTGAAGCCCAAAAAATCAACGAAACAGCCGCCCATAGAATTGTTGGTTTGACCATTGAGACAAGACCAGATTTTATAGACCGCAAAGAAATCAAACATCTAAGAATGTTGGGAGTCACTCGTGTGGAACTTGGTGTACAAAGCATCTATGACGATATTTTAAAACTCAACAAACGAGGACATCCAATACAAACTACCATTGACGCCACCAAGCTTCTCAAAGATGCTGGTTTCAAAATTTGCTATCACATGATGCCCAACCTTTATGGCTCCAACACCACAAAGGACTTGCAAATGTTTAAAGAGCTTTTTTCAAATCAAAACTTTCAGCCCGACATGCTCAAAATATATCCATGTATGATAATGAAAGAAGCTGACTTATTCAAAATATACCAACAAGGACTCCACAAGGCCTACACCTACAAGACCCTTCTCAATCTTTTAAAGAAAATTTTGCTAGTAGTGCCTAGCTACTGCCGAATACAACGAATGATACGCGACATTCCTTCCCAAAGCGTGGTTGATGGAGTCAAGGTCTCCAACTTACGCGAATTTGTGGAAAAAGAACTTCAACAAGAAAACAAAAAAGTTTGAGAAATAAGATTTAGAGAAATCAAAAGTCACTGAGACCCAAAAACAAAACTACAAATGTTTAGACACGACTACCTTGCCAGTGATGGCCATGAAATTTTCCTTAGCTTTGAAGACAGTGAAAGAAAAAATCTCTATAGCTTATTGCGACTGAGAATACCTTCCAAAGAAAAACCTTGTCTCAAGATTTTGGAAAACAGTGCCATCATCAGAGAAGTCCACACCTATGGCAAGCAAATAAAAGTCCAGACAAAATCAACCTCAGCTCAACACCAAGGGCTAGGCAAACAGCTCATCAAAAAAGCAGAAGAGATAGCCAAACAAGAATTCAATCTATCAAAAATGTGTATTATCTCTGGTATTGGCGTCCGCCAATACTACCAAAAACTTGGCTACCAAGAACAAGAAACCTACATGACCAAAAAAATATAAAAAAATGGCCGCGCCTAAAGCGCGGCCATGCCGTTTAAAACATTTTAGCAAATGCCTCTGCACACATTTGCGAAGTAATTGATCGAACACTTTGTTCAAAAGAGACGAAAGCGACATACGGATTATATGCCAATTTTTCTGCTACAAACGATAATCCGTTGTTATGCAGATAGCCATCAACTCCCATTTGAAGCAAGTCGCCAGTAATAATAACCTTGGTTCCTCTACCCATTCTGTTGAGAAGGACTTGTATAATTTTTTCTGAATAGAGTTGCGCTTCATCTATCAAAACCATGCTTCTGACAAAGCTCCTGCCAGTAATACCAGCAAGGGACTCAAAGCTAAGAATTTTTTCCGCCTCAAGAGAACCCAAAAGATCAGGATCATTTTTCCTCGACTTAAGGATTTCAATTTCATCGTGCCCTGCGAGTATGTCTAATAAATCTCTCAGAGATCCTGTTTCATGATCTACTTTTTGTCTAGCATTTCCAGGTAATATTCCTGGATATGTCTCCGAGTCCGGGTCAGAACCCTTAAAAAAAATTATCCTCTTAAACCCAAACATCTCATCAAAAAGAGGACCTGTTTTAGTGGTTTCAGAGTTGCCGTTTGTAAGAATTTGCGAAAACGCCCCTACAACCGCCCCTACGCTTTTGCCTCCTCCACTTACTCCAAAACCAACAGTTAATCTTCTTGCTGGAGATTTTATATGATGGCTAAAAAAACATTGGTCAAAGTTTTTAGGACCAAAAACCGAAACCATCTTGTCTCCTTTTTTGCAATCTGAGTTTGGCAAGGTAACCTTTTCTAATTTATTTACAAAAGAATTGTATGTCAACAAAGCATGGACATTTCCACATCTTAAGACATAATTTTGGTTTGGAAAATAATTTTCTACACCAAAATCTGGCGGAAGAATTTTCGGTTCACTGAGGAAAGCATTATCAATTATTTCTTTTGGAACATCGATTGTCAAAGTTTTAGGAAATTTGCTATAGACATGCCTTGCTACTGCATTTGGATCATAAACAATGTCAGTGAACAATTCTATTCCATAATGTTTGGCCAGGATTTTTTCTTCATCAAAAGTGGTAAGAATTTGGGCCTTTTCGTTTCCGACTTTTTCGTTTATTGCTTGGGCTAACGAAAAAATGCCGCCCAACGAAAATGAAACTTCAGAAAAACCAAATTTAGAAGAACCCATCGCCTCATTAAACCATCCCAAAAAGGCCTTGGCATACTCTGCCGAAATTCCTTTTTT